>JANPAD010000184.1:0-1909 GCA_031429735.1 Bdellovibrio sp.
GCCATAGGTTGCAGGCTGTTCAGTGTCAGAAAGCTCAGAACGTGTCCGTAAACAGCTTGTCATTATAAAGATTGTTAAAGCTAAAACTAAAAGCTTCATCATAAGACTTCTCCGTTTCGAAAACGTATGAGACGTGCGGAAACTTCAGATCTCTCCGCCGCTAGGCGAGCTTTGACAAACAACTCACGGGCTTGTTCGTATTCACGTTCGTTATAAAGAATTCGACCTTGTCGGTAAGATTCTTCGGCTTCATACCAAAGCTGAGGAGCATAGCGCACGGCCTGTACGGTTTTAGCGGCTTTAAGAGCCGAATCAGCCAGCGTGTATTCAAGCGACGGGGCCGGTGCGCTGACGCAACCGATAGTTAACGCAATAAAAGCGAAAACAACCGCTCGAAAAATCACGACAAGTCCTACTTACGTACCGGTACGAAGTTAGCGCGGCGGTTTCGAGCCATCTCTTCTTCAGAGTCGCCATTTTCTAATAATTTTTCTTCACCGTAGCTTGTTGTTGTTAAACGGTCTGCTTTGATGCCCATTTTAACAAGCAATTGCTTAACCGCGTTGGCACGTCTTTCACCAAGTGAAAGATTGTACTCATTTGAACCGCGTTGATCTGAATGACCTTCAACAGTCAATTTAGCATCAGCGTTCTTTTTAAGCCATTCAGCATTGCCGTTTAATTTTTTTTGTTCATCATCAGTCAAAGTTGATTTGTCGTACTCGAAACGTACGGTTTGCAAACCTTCAATAGAACCGCTGTCGCTGCCTTGAGCTGAAAAGTTCATTGCAGACGAATCTACTTTTTCAGTTGAGCCTGAACCTGTCGTTTCACTAGTTACGACCGCTTCAGAGCCGTCCGCATTTTTTTTCGCTGAAGAGCAGCCGAAGATAAGTGTTGATAATAAAAGTGGAAGCACGATTTGTGTCATTTTTTTCATTGGTGGTTTCTCCTTGTGTTCTCGTCTATATTGGCAAAGTTTATTTGCCAAGTCACACAATAGTCGACAAAATGTCTATCTATGAGGCCGCTTTTTCTATTTTTGATTCAGTTGATTGTCACTTGTTTAACCATTCAGTCGGCCCATGCCCAGCGCATCGGCCACAATGATGAAACTTGGCGAATTATCAGAACCCCGCACTTTGATGTGGTGGTTAACACACAACAGCTCGACCTTGGTCGTTATTATGCCCGCGCGGCTGAAACAGCTTATTCTGAATTGTCGACTGTCTTTGATAGCATGACCGAACGAGTCGTTATTGTCGTCAACGATACAACCGATATCTCGAACGGCTATGCGACACGCATTCCTTATCCTCACATTATGGCTTATTCGGTGCAAAACGGCGATCACGACTGGTTAGCGGAGAATGGTGATTGGCCGCAACTTTTAATCACCCATGAGCTAACCCATATTTCACAATTTGAACCTGCGAGCGGCTTCTACCGCTTTTTACGACCCGTCTTCGGGCAAATCGTCGCCCCTAATATGCTGATGCCGGCTTGGTGGAAAGAGGGCATGGCTGTTGAAATGGAAACTCAGTTTTCAACAACCGGCCGGTCTAGATCGACTTTTCAGGATGCGGCCCTGCGTGCGATCGTTCTTGAAAACAAATTAAAAAAGTATGACCTACCTCAAGCGAACGAAGTTTTGCCGTCTTGGCCTTACGGTGTACGCCCTTATCTGTTCGGCTCGATGTTTTTCAATCAATTGGTTGCCGATACAAAAAGTTTGAAATCGATAAACTACTTGGCGGCAAGACACGGCGAACGCGTCCCTTACTTTTTAGAGGAGCCTATTCGGGAATTGACCGGATCTAATTATGAAACGGTTTATAATCGCGCCCTTCTGACCGCCGAGCAAAATGCTATTCAGCAGGTGAAGTCACTTAAAAAAGTTCCGCTTTCT
>JANPAD010000185.1:0-5459 GCA_031429735.1 Bdellovibrio sp.
GTCAGCCGCCGTGGCGCCGTCCGCAGTAATCGCCGGGAATGCCGCGTAACCAGCAATTGGCAATGGCGTGGTATTACCATTAGCTACATAGTAGTTATAGGCATCAGTGCGGAATTTGAAGAATGAAAGCACGTCAAAGAAGAACGGATCTTTTCTTAAACCTGCAAAAACTTTAAATGTTCCACCACCTAAAGTGATATCAGAATTAACAGGAGTTGCTGCCAAGCTCAGTGGAGTGGTCAAGATAGCACCGCTGCCATCTTTAGCTGCTGTCGAAGATGACGAGCCATCTTTAATCACGGTAACTGTTACCGCTTGTTGATTGCTCGAATCCGGAGCTGCAAACTGCAATCTGAAGATAATGTCAGCACTCGTTCGAGCAGCGACGTCTTTAGAAGTACCAACGCGTGCGATATTGATATCGTAGTAAGCATTTGTACTGAAATAGTATTGCTGTTTCGGTAAAGCACGTGGATTAACGTTCATTAACATCACCAAGTGTGCAGCGCTGCCGCCTGAAACTTCTTTATCTTCACGGAAAACGTAAAAATCCGTAATGTTTAAAGCACGACCTTTAGAGTCGATTTCACCGTCATCATGGTCAGACGCTAGTGCCGGCGCAGTCATCATTAGACCTGCTACCAGAGCGAACAATGTTCGCGATATGATTTTAGAACTAGATAGTTTCATAATTTTCTCCTTAATTTCTGAGCAAAGCTCAATTTGATTTACTAAAATGATTTTGTGTAACCGACCGTTAAGCTGTACGAGTACAAGTGTGAATCAGCTGTATACGAATAAACGTCTGCGCTGATACCAACCGGAATTTGCGTTTCGTTATCCAATGCAATCGGGCTGAACAGACCAAGAGTCAATGCGCCTGTGTCACCACGAGCTGAATTCACGTTGTTGGTACCGCTCAATTTACCCTGGTAACCGGCTGCAATCAAAGCCGTCAGCGGAAAACCGCCTTCAAGTAACGGAACTTCAAGGCCGACGCGGGCACCTAGGTAGTCCATTTTGAATTCACATTTGCCATTCGTACAAATGTTGTTGTCTTTTGAAGAATCGAAACGAGTGTACAACCCTTGGAAACGGACCGACATGTTTTCATAAACGACAAGGCTGTAAGTTCCACCGATTGAATAGCCCGTTCCGCTCAGGTTCAGAATTTCGCCGGTACTAATTTTGTAAGAGAACTTATCGCTTGCAACGCCAAGTTCGACACCCCATTTGCGAGCCGGTGTCCAGTTGCTAGCAGCAGGCGCGGCTTTTGCCGGTGCCTTTGCCACAGGTGCGGCCGCTTTAGGTGCAGGTGCAGGAGCTGCTGCTTTCGGGGCTGGTGCAGCTTTTGTTTGTGCCATCACATTCAGTGATAGAAAAATCACACCCGCAGTTAAAAGTATTCGATTCATTCAAAACCTCCGTTTTCTAAATAACTCTGTTAAAAAATAATCCGATGCCTGTTATCATGAGAAATATTGACAGCACACGGTCTAAATACAAGTGATTCACAATCAGTGACGAAAAAGCCCGATGTAAGACCAGCAGTGCCAACAGTATTGTCATTTGTCCCAAATCAATACCAACATTGAAAACTAATATAGAGGTTAATTTGGTGCCTAATCCACTGACACCAAGTTCTTCGAAGGCCGAGGCAAAACCCATCCCGTGAACAAGCCCGCATAAAAAAACCGTACCGAAAACATAACGGTTATCTGATTTTTTTTGCGATCGGACTAAAAACAAGAGTCCGGTTCCGGCAATGGTTAGCGCAATAATCGGCTCAATAACACTGGAAGAAAACTTCAGAATATTCAATGTCACCAGAACCATGGCGATCATGTGACCTAAGCTGAAGCTGGTGGCCATGGCTAATAGACTGCGCCAACCTGCGGTCAGCAGCAGCAAACCGAATAGGAAAAGAATATGGTCAATGCCGTCTGGCCAATGCATCCGTCCATTTGCGCCGAACCATTCATTCGGATGAGCGCCGATATGACGGAAACCAGAAACAAAAAAGCTACTCCAGTAGATTTGGTTAACCGAAATTTTTGCAGTAGGAGCATCTGAAGTCAGTTGAAACAGGGTTTTCGCATCGCCTTCATGATAGTTACCGATCACTGTATAAGAAAAACCCATCTGTTTAAGGAAAGGTATTTCGACTTCGAGCAATTGACCCGGTTTGCAGGCTAAAGCGACGTGTAGAATTTGAGTTGTTGTGTTGATCTCAGAGCTCTTTAAACTTGGTTTGCAGATTTCTGAGCCGTAATTCAAGATTGCACCGGTAAAAAAGCGTTCAAAAAGAAAAGTATCCGCCGCTTGAGAGTTGGTCGAATTTGAAAAGCCCAACTTTGTCGGTAACTCTTTATTTACGCTGAGACTTAGAGTTTCGCCTTGAACCTCAAGGTAAGCGATATCAATAGGATGAGCCCAAAGCTGCGTTGAAACTAAAAATAATATTACCGCTATGATTTGTGCCACGAATATTTATAGTAAACAAAAAACATAGACTGGCAATAACAATTTAATTAACTCAAAATGCGGGTCGTTATCTGGACCCAAGGACTCAATGGGGCTTAAATAGTCAGCACTAACGGCGTGTCAATAGGTGATCAGTGACTTCACGGTTTCATTTTTAAACTTCATCGTATTCAAAAAAGTCAGATTAATGAGAACCAAAACGTCTTCAACTTGATAGCCTGCCTCTTCACAAAGCGCGATAGCAGCGTTTAGTGTCCCGCCGGTGGCTAAGACGTCATCACAGATAACAACGCGAGCCGAACGGCTTGAGGGTGCAATTTCAAGAGCCGCTTGGCCGTACTCAAGATCGTAAGATTTTTTAAGAACCGGCGGCGGAAGCTTTCCGGCTTTACGCAAAGGCAAAAAACCTTTTTTATAGTGAGCCGCTAACTGGGCCGCGAAAATAAATCCGCGTGATTCGATACCCACGAATAAATCCACTTGCTCAAGATTCAACAGACTTCCGAAGTCAGTCGCCACTTTTGAAAAGGCTTGGGCGTCTGCCAATAAAGGACTGACATCACGAAATAAGACTCCCGGGATCGGGAAATCCGGCACGTCTCTGATGAGTAGTTTGTAGTTCATTTTAATAAACCCTTAGAAATACTTCTTGCGCTGGCTCGAAGGTAAAATTTTGAGAACATCACGGTATTTTGCGACAGTTCTTCGGGCTATATCTATACCTTCTTTTTTAAGCAAATCAACCAGCTTCTGGTCTGAAAGCGGCTTTTTAGGATCCTCTTTCGAAACCAGTTCGCGAATTTTCAATTTAACAGATTCACTTGCTAAGTCTTCGCCACCTTGAGATGAACTGATACCCGAATTGAAGAAATACTTTAATTCATAAATGCCTTGGGGCGTATGAACATATTTAGCCGTTGTCACCCGACTGACGGTTGATTCGTGCATACCGATATCGTTGGCAATATCGCGCAAAACCATCGGTTTTAAAAAGCCTGCGCCTCTTTCGAAAAAATCGCGCTGATGCTTCACAATACTTTCAGTCACTTTGTAAATGGTGCGCTGACGTTGATGGATCGACTTGATCAGCCAAACTGCTGATTTTAACTTCTCTTGAATATATTCTGTGGCTTTTTGATCGCCGGTCGGATTGGCTCCGCCCTTTAACATATTTTTATAGTAATTTGAAATGCGCAGCTTCGGCATACCGTCTTCGTTGAGTGAAACCGAGTAAATATCGCCAACTTTGTAAACATAAACATCCGGCGTGACAAACTGTGTTTCGGTGCCCGAGTAGCCACGACCCGGCTTAGGTTCCATGGCATAGATAATTTTACAAATTTCAATGATTTCTTCTAAAGTCCGATTCAAACCTTTTGCGATGGCTTCGTAATTCTTTTTTTCGAGATCTTTAAGATGATTGTTCAAAAGACTGACGAGATCATGCGTATCTTCTTCAAGTAAACGTGCCTGAATCAGCAAACATTCACGCAGGTCACGCGCGCCCACACCGGGTGGATCGAACTCCTGAATCAAACTTAAGGCATCTTCAAGATCGCCGATATCGATTTTTTCTTCCATCGCGATTTGATCCAGCGGCACCTTCATGTACCCGTCTTCATCAATATGGGAAATAATCGCATCGGCCGCTTTTTCTTCGCGTTCAGAAAAGCCGGTCATTTTGACTTGCCAGCAAAGATGGTCATTTAAAGTTTGGGTCGTTGAAATCAGATTTTCATAATTCATGATCTCTTCGTTGCCGTGCGAGGCCTCACGAGGAGCTTTATGTTGTGTTTCTAGGTAAGATTCCCATTCAAATTCGTCTTGCTTCTGGGGATCTTGAGATTCTTTATTACCTTCACCGGTTGCATTTTCACTAGGGTCTGAAGAAGTTTGAACTTCGGCTTCTTTGGTGCGCTGAAAATCTTCTTCGCGAAGAACTTCGGCTTCTTCTAAAATGGGATTTTCTTCAAGTTCATTACGGACTTGGGATTCAAGTTCAAGACGCGACATCTGCAAAAGCTTGATCGCCTGCTGCAACTGCGGCGTGATGACCAGATTTTGACTGAGGTTCATTGTCTGTCTTAATGCCATGAACTAAATAATCCTTCTTTGTTTAGAGCTTAAAGTTTTCGCCCAAATAAAATTTTCGTGCCAATTCAGAATTCGCAATTTCATCAGCCGTTCCGGTCACCTGAATTTGCCCGTCCTTCAAGATATAAGCATAATCGCAAATCCCTAAAGTCTCACGTACGTTGTGATCTGTGATCAAAACTCCTATACCTTTGGCCTTAAGGTCGCGGATGATGTTTTGGATATCCGCTACGGCAATCGGGTCGATACCGGCAAAAGGTTCGTCCAGCAAAAGAAAATGCGGCTCGCCGGCTAGGGCGCGGGCAATTTCAACACGGCGACGCTCACCGCCCGATAAAGAAAAACCTTTTGATTTACGGATATGCTCGATCCGAAACTCTTGTAATAACGTTTCAAGTTTAACGCGGCTTTCTTGCGAATCAACGCCATGAGCTTCGAGTGCGACCAGGATATTCTCTTCAACACTGAGTTTACGGAAGATGCTGGGCTCTTGCGCCAGGTAGCTCAGACCGGCACGGGCCCGCTTGTACATCGGAAACTTTGTAATATTCAGTTCGTTTAAACGGATTTCACCGTTGTCCGGAGTGACGAGACCCACCACCATGTAAAAAGATGTAGTTTTACCAGCCCCGTTCGGCCCGAGCAGACCCACGACTTGGCCTGAAGCCACTTCAAAAGAAGCCTCTTTGACGACCTGCCGACCGCCGTACTCTTTCGATATGTTTTTAATCATCAACTGGCTCTTCATTTTTTTATACCTTGTTGTGGCGCCTTGTTTATTTTAACTTTTTTTCCGCCATCAAGAAAGACTATTTCGTGACCCTTGATCTCATCTTCACCCTGCAAGACTTTAGGCTGACCGCGCATAGTCATTTGGTTAT
>JANPAD010000186.1:0-7738 GCA_031429735.1 Bdellovibrio sp.
GCCTGTAATAAGTGCTACTTTGTTCAAAAAAACCTCTTTAATTTGAAAATGCCTGATTCAATGTTAGCATTTGCACACGGCCTGACAAATAAAAAAACCGACTTTTTTTGTTTGACGAAGTTCAACTGGCTCGTGAAATCACGTGACCCGACAAAACCATTCGCGCAGCGTACCGCATGAACAAACTATTCGCTCAATTAATATTTTCACATTAAACTATTGCAAAGGTCTGGTTTTTAGAGCGGTGACGGTGTAACATCATACGTCAAAGCACATGAACACATGAGCGGTGGTTAAATGACAGCAAAATTTAAAAAACGAGTCTTACTATCCCCACCTCAAACAAGTGGCTTTGAGATGCAATATATCGAAAAAGCCTTCGAAGATAATTGGATCGCCCCACTTGGACCCCAAGTCACAGAGTTTGAGGCTCGGGTTGTTAAATATTTAGATTATCCTGAATTGCAAGCCGTCGCCATGTCTTCAGGAACGGCCGCTCTCCACATTGCCCTGAAGCTGCTGAATTTAAAGCCTGGCGAAGAAGTCTTCTGCTCCAGCGCAACTTTTATCGCCACCGCGAACCCTATTCTCTACGAAAAAGCTATCCCGGTTTTTATAGACTCTGAAAATGAAACCTGGAATTTGTGCCCAGATTCACTGTTAAAAGCCATTCTTGCCAAAAAAGCTCAAGGAAGAATACCGCGAATTTTAATTTGCGTCGATTTGTTTGGAATGAGCGCTAACTACCTGCGAATTGTCGAAATCTGTACCCAGTACGGCATTGAAATCATAGATGACTCAGCCGAGGCGCTCGGATCTAGCTTGAATGATCGCAAATGTGGAACATTTGGTCGATTTGGAATTTTGTCGTTTAATGGAAACAAAATTATTACGACCTCCGGCGGGGGAATGCTCGTCTGCCACAATAAAGAGGATGCGGCCAAAGCTCTGTTTCTAATTACTCAGGCCAGAGACAAGGCACCGTACTATTTGCATTCAGAGGTCGGTTACAATTATCGCATGAGTAACATCTGCGCGGGAATTGGTTTAGGTCAATTGCAGGTTTTGCAAGAACGGGTTTCATTAAGAAGACAACATTTTTATGATTATCAAAAATTTTTTGAAAATAAAAACCTCTATTTTATCAAAGAACCTAGCGGTTTTTTCTCAAACCACTGGCTATCGGCGGCGCTTATCAACCCCGCTTCAAACAAAACCCCATCAGAGCTCATCGAGTATTTAGATTCTCTCAATGTTGAGGCTCGGCATATTTGGAAGCCACTGCACACTCAGCCTATCTTCAAAGGCTGTGAGTTTTATCATATACAGGATAAACCCGTCGCCGATTCGGTTTTTGAAGCAGGAATTTGTTTACCATCTGGTTCATACATGAATCATGAAACTCAGTTGCAAATTTGTCATATCATTGATGGATTTTTATCTTAAACCGAGCAAAGTTTTATAAATATTTTTCGCCGCGAGACCTGCGGCGGATTGTTTTACAAGGCGTGCCGTAAGCAATAACTGAATTTTCGATGTCCTGCAAAACCGTTGATCCTGCACCAATCACGGTTTGATCACCGATATTGATTCCATGAATAATTTGAGCTCCAATTGATACAGCCGAAGCATAACCGATTTTAACTGCGCCACCCAGTGCGCACCCTGGAGCCAGACTTGAAAAATCTTGAAGCGAACAATCGTGATCAACATTGCTGCCAGTATTGATAATGCAGTGCTTGCCGATTTGAGTCCCACTATTAATATTAACTCCGGCCATCACCACAGATCCGGCTCCAAAACAGACATCCTGTCCAATTTGTACCGATGGGTGAACAGCAACGATAAAATTAAACAGTGGATGAGTCGACAAAACCGATTTTACCACGTCTTCACGTACCGAATTATCGCCAATAGCTACAATTCCAAAATTACACTTTAAATCAAGAAATTGGTCTTGATGAAAGTGCCTGAGCCCTTGAAATTCACTTAATGACGTATCCGCACCGACAAAACCGATGGTATTAAATTTCTGTTGTTTTTGAACGATGTCAAAAACAACCTTAGCGTGGCCACCGGATCCAAATATCACAATATCAGTTTTCTTCATTAACGGCCTTTTCTAAAGAAGACCACAAAGACTGTCTTCATCAAAATTTCAAAATCTAATAAAAGGGAGTAGTTTTTAATGTAGAATAAGTCGTATTGAAGTTTTTCTTTTGAATCTTCAACGCTGGCACCATAGGGGTATTTGACTTGCGCCCAACCTGTTAACCCCGGGCGTACCGAGTGGCGCAGTTCGTAGAATGAAATCTGCTCAGACAACGAAATATTGAATTCGGGTCGCTCTGGACGTGGCCCGATAAAGCTCATATCACCCTTCAGGACGTTCAACAGCTGGGGCAGCTCATTAATCCGTGTGACACGAGTAAATTTACCGATCTTGGTAATACGAGGGTCATCGGACTGCGCCCACACGGCGCCGGCCGTTTCGGCGTTTGTGCGCATTGACCGCAATTTATAAATGATGAAACCTTGGCCTTTTTTGCCGGTTCTGAGCTGGGTATAAAAAATAGGCCCGGGAGATTCAATTTTATGTAAAACACCGAAAACCAAAATAAGCGGCCACGTGATCAAAAAAATAAAAATAGAAAGGATAATGTCGAGAACCCGCTTGGTTCGCTGCAGAAACATTTTTGAGGTCAGTTCAAAACCATTTTCAAAAATGAGTCCGCGCATGCTGACCAGTTCCACGGGAATTTTACGCAGAATTTGTTCGTAGAACTGACTGATTGTCAGAATTTTAAAACCCTGCATTTTCAGTTGCATCAATTGCTGCAGTTCATCTTTTTTGAGGGCGGCGTCCTGAACCACATAAAAAAGCGTGGGGTCATTGATATGCGCGGCGAAGTCGATTGTTGCATAATAATGAAAATCACCTTTGAAGGTATGAAGATCTTTTTTGATCATGGCTTCATACTTCAAGTCGCAAAAAACGCGGTATTTTTTGTCGAAGTACAGTGATTCGAAAAACAAAAGTCGCCAGAAAACCGCAGACACACAGGTAATAAAAAGAGACAGAATTAAAATGACCGGCGAATAGACCCCGAGACGGTCTTTTAAAAACACGTAATTGAAGAATTGAATGATCGCGAGATCAATCAAAAAGCGCAGAACACTCATGGTCAGCATATTGACCCGCTGGTGTGAGAAAATTGTCGTCGAAAAACCCAATACAAAGGCGACAATAACATCGCAGAAAATGATCAGGTAAAATGAAATGGCGAAGAAAAGCTGTTCGATCGATTCAAGGTCCGGATTGTAGATTTTAGAAAGAATAATCAAACTGAACGACAAAATAGCCGAATCGATTAAAATTTTGAAAAAACCTCTGAAGCGGATCTGGCTATCTTGCATTTTTAACCCAGTCATACATTGTTTTGCAGATCTTCATGATGTCATTGTGCTGTGGGCGCCAGGCGCTTTCGCGCACGATGCGTGAATTATCTGCCACAATTGAAGCGGGATCTCCCGTGCGCGCCGGAGATCTTTTAACCGAGAACGGCACGCCACTGGCTTTTTCGAAAGCCTGAATCATTTCGGCGACACTATACCCTTTGCCGTAACCGCAATTCCAAACCCCTGAAGGCGCACCGCTTTGTAACCGACGGTAAGCTTCGATATGGGCATTGGCTAAATCGACCACGTGAATGTAATCACGCACCGCCGTACCATCGGGCGTATTAAAATCAGAACCGAAAATATGCATTTCACGCGAGCCCAGCGCGCTGATACTCATGTTCATCATCAGTTGGCCGGACTTTGTATTGCGTGGGCCGTTTGTTCCGTCTAATTCTGCCCCGGCCACGTTAAAGTAACGAAGAATATGATACCGAAAATTCGGCACCGTTGTTGAAAAACTGTTTATAAGCTCTTCGGTCATTTTTTTAGTTTGCCCGTACGGATTACTTGGTGCCTGGGGAGCTTCTTCGGTAATCGGTTCGGTGGTGGATTCGCCGTAAACGGCCGCCGTCGAAGAAAAAATAAGTTTGGGGATATTGAGCTCGCGGCAAAGCTGTAAAATATTAAAGGTGCCGATCACATTTGTTTGAAAATAATCGTCAAACTTTAAAAATGATTCCGGCACACTGAGTTTAGCCGCAAAATGAAAAATGGCATCGAAAGAACGGCCTTTGAGCACTCGGCGCAAGGCTTCAGTATCTAAAATATCGACTTGAATAAATTCAGCTTCATTAGGAATGGCGTCTTTTGCGCCCGTGGACAAATTGTCGATCACGACAACCTGATAACCCTGACGACATAACTGATGTGCTGTGTGCGAACCGATATAACCGGCTCCGCCCACAATTAAAATCTGTGACATTCATCTTAAATGGTACTATTCGAATTTTCGGTTTTCAACAGGAGTTTGGTTTTATCTGTTGCCGATGTCCTACCGCCAAGTCTAGAATTAACAAATGAGTTCACTACCTCTCGTGAGTATTATCACTCCGGCTTACAACGCCGATCGCTTTATCGCCGAGACGATTCAAAGCGTCATCGACCAAACCTACACCCAGTGGGAACACCTGATTGTGGTCGACTGCAATTCTCGAGACAAAACCGAAGATATCGTTCGTCGATTTTCGCTCTTGGACCCGCGTATTCGTTGCATCACTTCGCCTTTGGCAAAGGGCGCGGCGGCGAATCGTAATCTGGCGCTGTCCGAAGCCGTCGGTGAATACGCCGCCTTCATCGATGCCGATGATCTATGGACCAAAGACAAGCTTGAACAGCAAACTCAGTTTATGCTAAACCAGAAAGCCGATTTCAGTTTTACGGGTTTTAAGAGAATTAGTGAAGATCGCTCTCAAGAAGGACGATTTCTAAGCGTGCCCGCAAAAGTTAGTTACAATGATTTACTTCAAAACAATATGATTGCCTGTTTAACCGCCATGTTCAGGCTTCAGCCGTTTCGAGATATCCGGTTTCAGGAGCACGGCTGGGAAGACATGTCTTTCTGGCTTCAAATATTAAAACGGATCGATTATGCCCATGGCCTGAACCGCCCGTTGGCCTATTACCGCATCGTGAACGGCTCACGCTCCAACAACAAGATCTTCGCAGCCAAATTAAGATGGCAAACCTACCGTCTCGTTGAGAAACTGTCTTGGCCTCGAAGCGTTTATTTATTTACTCGTTACCTGCTGACTTCAACCGGGAAATACCTTCGATTTTGAGTTCATCTATCCGTTTGACTGTGCTATCTTTAGATATCAACATATTGTTTAAGGAATGAATCATATGCTCGAAATTAGCTTCAAAGGTTCACATAAAAGTCCGAAGGTCGTTGCCGAAATCGGTTGTAATCATAAAGGCGATTTTCAAATCGCCAAAGATTTGCTTAAAATGTCGAAAGAGGCCGGCTGCTACGCGGCCAAGTTTCAAAAAAGACATAACCGTGAGCTTTTGACACCCGAACAGTACAATGCTCCCCACCCTAACCCGATCCACGCTTATGGTAAAACTTATGGTGAACACCGTGAGTTTCTTGAATTCAATCTAGATCAACACAGTGAACTTAAAAAATACGCTGAAAGCATCGACCTTATTTATTCAACGTCTGTCTGGGACACCACTTCAGCGCGCGAAATCACACAGCTGAATCCTGAATTTATTAAAGTGCCGTCGGCCTGCAATGTTCATTTTGAAATGCTGAAAGTACTGCGCGATGACTACAAAGGTGAAGTTCACATTTCAACCGGCATGACCACTCCGGCTGAGCAAGAACAATTCGTTAAGTTTTTTGAAGAAAAAGGCCAAGCCAACCGCTTGATCGTATATTCTTGCACCTCAGGCTACCCGGTTCCGTTTCCGGATGTTTGTTTACTTGAAATTTTGAACCTGCAAAAACGTTTTGCCGGCCGCATCCGCGACATCGCTTTCTCGGGCCATCACTTGGGTATTGCTATTGATATCGCGGCTTACACTTTGGGAGCCACCTGGATTGAACGTCATTTTACCAAAGATCGCACCTGGAAAGGCACAGATCATTCGGCTTCGCTTGAGTACGCCGGTCTTCAGAAACTTTGCCGCGATGCAAAGGCGGCTTACGATACTTTAACTTACAAATCCGCTGACATTTTGCCGATCGAACAAACCCAGCGCGATAAATTGAAATACAGGAGCCGATAGACTTGGCTAAGACAATCGCTTTCATACCGGTTCGCGGCGGCAGCCGGTCCATACCACTGAAAAATATCAAGCCGATCAACGGACAGCCGCTGATTTACTGGAGCCTTGTTTCACTTGAGCACTGCTCAGAAGTGGATGAAATAGTCGTGGCTACGGATTCGGTTGAAATCGTAAAAGCTGTTGAGGCTTTTAAGTTTTCTAAAGTTAAAATTTACAATCGCACATCCGAAAATGCTCAAGACACTTCATCGACTGAAAGCGTGATGCTGGAGTTCCTTCAACAACGAAAATTGAAAGCCGCTGATGTTTTTGTTTTGGTTCAGGCGACGAACCCGTTTGCGACTACGGCTGATTTTGAAAGTGCTTTGAAGCTTTTTAAGAAAAGCAAACCGGCCCGGTCGCTTTTAAGCGCCGTACGCACGAAAAGATTCTTTTGGGATTTAAAAAACAAACCCCTGAATTACAACCCTACTCAAAGACCGCGCCGGCAAGATTACGCCGGCCTGATGATGGAAAACGGGGCTTTTTACATTTCACGCGTGCAAGATATTTTGAAATCTAAAAACCGCCTGACAAAACCCGTGATCACTTTTGAGATGCCTGAGCACAGCGGTTTTGAAATTGACGAAAACGACGACTGGATTATCTGCGAACAGCTTTTAAAAAAGCACCGTTCAAATGATTCAGCTAAAAAAATGGATTATGGCCGCATTAAACTTTTTTTAAGTGATGTTGATGGCGTTCTGACCGACGCCGGCATGTACTACAGCGAAAAAGGTGACGAAATTAAAAAGTTCACCACCTATGACGGAATGGGCTTCAAACTCTTACAAAAATTAGGAATCAAAACCGGAATTTTGACAGCCGAAAACCGCGACTTAAACCGCAGACGTTCTGAAAAATTAAAATTAGATTATGATTTTCACGGCGTCGAAGACAAGCTTTCAGAGCTGAACCGTCTTCTAAAAAAGCTGGGCCTCGATTACTCTGAAGTGGCCTACGTTGGAGATGATCTGAATGATATTGAAGTGTTGAAAAAAGTAGGCTTTGCCTTCTGCCCGTCAACGGCTCAACCCGAAGTTTGCAGTATTCGCGGCATTCACATTTTGAAGGCGGCAGGCGGTGGCGGCGTGGTGCGCGAGATTTACCGTTTAATTCAGCCTTTTAAGACGTAATTTTTCAAAGACGAGTAAAACTGATCTAAATTGGCGTCGCTGTGATTGTACAGTTCGAACCGGTGCGATTGACGGTAAATTTCTGAAAAATAGGTTTCGATCTCTAGCTGAGACTTAGCCTGCACCCGTCCGTGATCTAAATCTTCAAGCCATTGCAGTAATTCAACATTCGATGAAAACTTACTGACCACTTCGGAGTTCCAGTAAAAACCGTGCCCCATGCACGCCACTCTTTTACCGAGACTGATGGATTCCGCGCCCACTTTTGAATTGATAGTAATGACCGCTTCGGCAATTTGCAGAATATCGTAGGTGTTCATCATCGGGTAAAGCATGACGATATTTTGATTGCCGTTGATGATGCGCTT
>JANPAD010000187.1:0-1610 GCA_031429735.1 Bdellovibrio sp.
TGCTTTTTTTTGACTTAACTTTTGTTTTCTTTTTGGTCAAGAGCTTCGATTTTCGTGGTGTTGATTTTTTCAAACGCGCTTTCGGGGTTCGGCCAATACGTGGATCGCGCTTTTTAATCAGGTCGCAAATCTGAATTGCGACTTCTTCAAAGTTTGAAACATCTTCGCCTAAAACCTGCCAAGCGGTTGGCCCAGTGCCGAACATTTCTAGGTCGCGTAGTTCCGGAATTTCTTTTTGAATTGCAGGCACGTAGCCCGGAGCCACGCCGAGCCATAGGCCGGTGTCGCTATCGAACTTTTCTTTTTTTCGCAAAATCATGAGTATCTGTCCATCACGATAGATGCCAAATGCACCAAACATCGGTTTAATGTCGGTGACGATATCTCCCAATTCTTCCAAGATAAAGTCATAGGGCGGCCTCTTTTTCACCATTCCTCCGTTTCAAAAGGCTGAATCTGTCTTGGAGATTTGCGGTCGGGGTGCAGTTCATGATGGTGAGCACAATTTTTTGAACAGGTGGTTTGTCTGTATTTAATTTCAACGCACTCGTCGCAAATCAAAGTCGGGGTGTCGCATCGGCGGCATTCAATCGGTGTTTTGCCGGGCTGACCGCAGTGCGGGCAAAGTTTGTATTGCTCTGATGGTTGCAATTTCTGGTCGACCGCTACGCGGTGGTCAAACACGAAACATTCTCCTTCAAACTGATCGTTCGGGTATTCTTGCAGGTAATTCAAGATACCACCGTGAAGCTGATAGACATTGTCGTAACCTTGTTTCTGAACTTCTAGAATACCTTTTTCGCAGCGGATGCCGCCCGTGCAGAAGATCAGAACTTTTTTATCTTTTGGGATATTGTTTTCTTCAAGGTACTTCGGAAAGTCGGTGAACTGATCCGTCATCGGGTTCAAAGCACCCTTAAACGTACCGATCTTGGTTTCGTACCAGTTACGTGTGTCAATAATGACGTGATCTTCGTTTTTCATCACGTTATTCCACTCGGTCGGCGACAAGTGATGGTTTTTGCCGTCCATTTCAAAAGGCACCAGTGACGTATCTCCTAAAGTCACGATCTCAGGTCTTAATTTAACGCGAAAGCGTCTGAAAGGAACAACATCAGATTTAGAATCTTTGAAAAATAACTCAGGTGATTTGTAGTAGTCGCGTATGCTTTGTTTGAATATTTCTAATGTTTCAGCGGTCTTTCCGCAGACCGTCGCATTGAAGCCTTCATGTCCGATAATGATCAAACCACGGCAGTTTGTTTTCACGGCCAAATCTTCTAAAAAGGTCTTCGATTTTTCAGGTTCTGCGTCTTTTTGGAATTTGTAAAAAGTTGAGACAAAATAGACTGCTTTTTCAGCATTTTCGAGCTTCATTGATCCTCCTTAAGTTATCAGCCGGTGGCTCCAAACCACCATGAGCTTTATTTGGTCAACAGGCGCGAATTTAAAGAATAATAAACGGGCGGTCAACAGCGAACTTCATTGATGTTCAATTGCAAAAAAGATACAAACTAAGATTGTATTGAGAGGCTTATGTCGAATTTAGCTGTTCCTGCGATTCAAAAAGAAATCCAGCGTCGTCGAACCTTTGCGATCATCTCGCATCC
>JANPAD010000188.1:0-1701 GCA_031429735.1 Bdellovibrio sp.
GTAGAAAGCGCTAAACATTTCGTTTTCAAATAAGATCCAACGCTGGAATCCTACTTTGCGTAAAATAGCCATTCTCAGTCCGTGCTCTGCACCACTCGATTTGATGATGACAAAATACTCTTCTTCATCTTGACGTAGCGCGAATTCAAGCTCGGTTTTTTGGTTTTTAGTCCGATTTGCCCGGTTCAGTTGGGTCCGAAGTTCGAAATATTGTTGGCTTGCTAGGTTTCTAGTGGTTTCTGCGCTCATATACTTTGGCCATGAGCACAATTTGAGCCATTTTTTGACCCTAAGGCACTAGGTTGATAGATTCTTGGCATATTGCATATTACGGGAGTTTTTTATGTCGTTAAGTGTTGATTGGGCGAAAGCAAAAATTACTGAGCAGAATCCGATCGGATTGTACGGCGTGGATTTTATAGAATATACGGGCGCCGACGCCCAGCATTTTGAAAAATTATTTTCAAAATTGGGCTTCACAGAAGTCGGAAAGATTGAAAACAAAAATATCAAACTTTTCAGACAGGGCGACATTAACTTTATTCTCAATACAGAGTCCAACACCTTTGCGGCAGAATTTTCAAAGGCCCATGGCCCCAGTGTATGTTCAACGGGATTACGGGTGGCAAATGCCACCCGTGCCTTTGAAGAGGCCATAAAAAGAGGCGCTAAAGCCTACGATGGCAATTTTGATTCGCGCGGGGCTACACCTTACTTAGCCATTTATGGCATTGGGGACTCACTGATTTATTTTATAGATCAGGGTAAACATGAGGATCTTTACGAAAACAGATTCAAAGTTACAAATAACGCGAACCACTTTCCACAGGGCCTTGGTTTACAAATTGTCGATCACTTCACGAACAATGTACCTAAAGGTGAAATGCAAAAGTGGTGTGATTTTTACACAAATGTGTTAAATTTCCGCGAAGCCCGTTATTTTGATATCAAGGGTAAATCGACCGGCCTTATTTCTAAAGTGATGCGCTCGCCTTGTTCGATGTTTTCGGTGCCGATCAATGAGCCCAGCGATACCAAATCTCAGATTCAGGAATATCTCGATGAATATAAAGGATCGGGCATTCAGCATATCGCAATGGTCACTCCGCAGATTTTACCTACACTTGAAAAGCTTAAAGGCAATCAGGTTGAATTTTTATCTTCGCCGCCCGACTCCTATTATAAAATGCTGATCGAACGCTTGCCGCAAGTGAGTGAAGACATCACTAACCTGCAAAAAAATGCAGTGCTGGTTGACGGCGATGCCCACGGCTACTTACTTCAGATTTTTTCAAAAAATGTAATTGGCCCAATTTTTTACGAGGTGATTCAGCGTAAGGGTCATGATGGTTTCGGAGAGGGTAATTTTCAGGCGCTCTTTGACGCTATCGAAGCGGATCAGCGGGAACGTGGTTACATTTCATAATAGATAGGAATTTTTATATGTATCAGTACGCACAAGGCAAATATACAACTCAGGGCCACAAGGGCATACCGACCGGTTGCTACGAAGAAGAACAGGGGCGCAAAGGTTTTTTTGGGCAGGTGTCTCACCTGATCAAAACCGAAGCTTCTACCAAGTGGACGAATATTGCAGGCCCGTTACGGCCACATTTGTATGACCTTGTTGAAATGAAACAGGAAAGCGGAAAATGGCAAAGAATGTTCTACAATGCCGACCTCGCAATTCACGTTTCATTC
>JANPAD010000189.1:0-13392 GCA_031429735.1 Bdellovibrio sp.
GCCAGATTTCGCCAAAAGTTCGCGTGCTTTAGAAGGATTGAACTCAATCGGCTTAGCTGCAGCGGCCTGCTTCGAATTAACAGATACGGGGCCAGTCGCCAAATCATTCAAACCTTCAAAGAATTTTTTATTCATTTCTTCACGGTTGACTAAATGCGCAAATGCTAAACGAACATTTTTGTCTTTCAAGATCGGATCAAGAAAGTTAAAGCCGATATAACCATAAGACTTGGGCATTTCATTTTTAACTGCTTTGCCGATAAATTTGTCATTGTAAACAGGCTTGAAAGGTTTACCCGTTACTGTGATGTAGTCGTCAGCTCTTAACAGCTCAACGTAATCCAAATCACCTTTTTTCAGTTTTTCAGTTACGACATTATTTTCTTTCGTAATTTTAAAATTAATTTGTGCGAAGTTATAGTAACCTTTGTAGTACGGCAAATTAGCACCGTACCATTTATCAAATTTCTTAACCGTAATTGTTTGACCTTTATCATATTTTTCAAACTTATATGGTCCTGCGCCAACGGCGTCTTTCAGCATTTTAGCAGATTTGTTTACATCACCATAAACTGATTTCGGAATAATGTAAAAACCACAAAGAACTGAAAGATTTTTAAAATATTTCTCTTTAGCTGTGAATTTTACTTTGTACTTATCGAGCACTTCTATTTTAGTGATTCCTTCATAATAAGGAATTTGGTCCAGAGCTTCCAATTTAGGTTCACGGATGTGTTCTAAAGAGAATTTAACATCATCAGCAGTCACGTTTTCGCCATTATGAAAATAGCCGTCTTTTCGAAGGCTGAAGGTAAACTGTAAACCGTCTTTAGAAATTTCCCATTTTTCAGCCAAACGTGCAGTGAATTCCCAAGTATTCAAGTCACGAGCACATAAAGTGTCTTGTACAAAACTGCTGAACTGTTGACCTACGACGTCACCCGACTTGATGGGGTGTAGATTTTCAGGCTCAGATTCAAAGTGAAAATTCAATACGCCGCCCTTAGTGGCCGACGCGTTCGCTTCAACAGCTTGAGCTGCAAAAGCCAGTAAATTCAGACTGACAAAAACCGCAATTAAACTTTTTGTTAACATTTCTCTCTCCGTAGGTGAGTGATTTTAAGTTCCCCAAAACATATAGAAACCTGTGTGATTTTCAATGTTTAATCAATATATTGCGCGGTGTTACCAAACTGTTCTCATTTCTTTTTTCGAGGTTATGCACTAACTCATTGATATTGTTTTTATTCATCAAAACTTAAAGGGGATTTGAACATGTCTGAATCAAATAAAACGACGAAAAAATTCGATCCTACCACAACCATCTCGTCTGAATTCGGCATTTTCGGCATTCCGCTCAGTGAAGCTGAATGCCGACTGACCCTGCTGCCCGTCCCATGGGAAGTGACCACTTCTTACGGTAAAGGCGCTTCAAACGGCCCACGCATCATTCGCGAAGCCTCAGAGCAAATCGACCTCTTCGACTTCGAAACCAAGAACGCTTACGAAGCCGGCTACTTCATGAAAGAAATCTCGGAAGATGTGCAAACCAAAAGCAACCGCTTCAAAGCGCTGGCTCAAGAAGTGATTGCGCTTAAACCCGAACCATCAACTGACACCTCAAAAATTTCTCAGCTAACCGAACAAGTCAACCGTGCTTCCGGCGAATTGACCGACTGGGTTTATCAACAGACGAAAGCGGTTTTAGACAGCGGTAAATTATTCGGCCTCATTGGAGGCGATCATTCCACCCCGCTGGGCGCAATTAAGGCCATCTGCGAACGCCACAGCCAAAATGGCCAAAGCGAAGTCGGCATTTTACATCTTGATGCGCACTCTGACACCCGCAAAGCTTATCAAGGCTTTGAACAATCACACGCTTCTATTATGTACAACGTCATGAATCTTCCGAACGCGCCAAAAAAACTGGTTCAGGTCGGCATCCGCGATTTCTGCGAAGAAGAATATGATTACGTGACTTCGCACCCGCGTATCAAAACTTTCTTCGACGTGGGAATCAAACAACGTCTGCTCAAAGGCGAGTCTTGGGCCTCTGTGGCGGCTGACATCATTAATGAGCTTCCCGAGAAGGTTTATATTTCATTTGATATCGACGGACTCGACCCTCGCTTTTGCCCCTCAACCGGCACGCCGGTGATCGGTGGACTTTCGACCGACGAGGTCTTCTTTTTGTTTAACCTATTGGCCCAATCGGGCCGTCAAATAGTAGGTTTTGATTTAAATGAAGTTTCCAGCGGCGAAGCTTATGAATCAGAGTGGGACGGCAATGTCGGGGCCCGTATGCTTTATAAACTTTGTGGCTGGACCATCCTCACAAATAAATAGTTTTTAAAACGATTTTTGGTATCCTAATTAGAGTTACAAATTTATTTTTAAGTAAAAAACATGGAGGTTTTTTGGGGCAGCTTTTTACGTGCGTTTTTGTTTTAGCTGTTTCTTTAACTTTACACGCTGAAATCGAATTCGGCTCAGTCATCTCAAATGGTGTTCGGCAACAAAATCAAGCCGCCCGCGACATCCACAATTCTGTTCAAATTGCTTCGAATACAGACACCGACACCAACAAAACCACCACAATTCCGTCTTCAACCCCCTCAGAAACTGCTCCAGATCAGGTCGTGCACCACTCTGACGAAGAAGGCATGGGTCAGGACGAAAAAGACTTTACCGTTCAACTGCGCCAAACTGGGCACGGTCCCGCGGCCCGCTATTTTGAAGTGGCTTACCGCGAATCTCAAATACTTAAAGCCAAAGAGCGTGCCGAACGGCGCTTGGCCTTAAAAGCCAAAAAAGAAAAGCAGCGCCAAGCCCGCTTAGCCCGCAATCAACAAAAACTTAAAAAATCTTCGCGAAGTGTTGCTTCGGCCAAAACATCTCGTAAACTGAAAAGTAAATCGCGCAAAACCACACGCGCTGAACAAGCCTCACGAATATAGACCTCACTCCACATGTCTCAATTCAAGACATACTTCAGATAAATAGTTCAGTTCGAAGCGACCGTGCCGATAAGTCTGTATGGACTACAAACAAAGCTGGGCTAACTTACATCAAATTAAAAATTGGGTTTGCCCAATCGATGACGAAGGATCTTACTTTTTCAGCTTTTCAACTGATGGAAGTTTTAGACCTAGCTATGCGTCTGACGATTCATGTTTACGCGCCCTGTACTCGCAACATTTGAGAGATGAGCAGCCTTGCGGATATATTTGCAGTGAAAATAGCCATATTTTTATTATTTACGAAGATCGTCACATCAATATTTCATATGATTTAACATTAAATAAGCTCCATAATTTTGAGCTAGGGCATGACTACTTTAAATCAGACGAGGTCAAAGCCCTTGCAAAGAAACAGTTTTTTCAAGCTGTCCAACAGCTACTTAAAAAGTAATTTTTTTATTTGGATATCTAAATTATTTTGATCATTCCCCGAATTATTCATCAATCGAGCAATTTCCTGCTCGAATAAATCTAAGCCTGTTATCTGGCTTGCAAACCAACAGCGGTTGAGACAACTACAAATGACAAGTTTTTGCGATAAACTCAAACCTAAATACAATCGATTTTCTATAATAAAAAACTGTGGTTCGGTGATTTGATTTTTTATTCTATTTGATTGATTGAGACGATTAACCAATTCGAAATAGTTTTGCTTTAAACTCATTCTGAAAAGCTATGCAAAGTGTAAAAACAGCTTTCAGCAATTTAAAGTATCAATGAAGACAACGACAGTTCGCATTTCGGACAAAAAAAACCCCGCATATTTCTATATCGGGGCTTTCAAAAAATATTTTTATTTAAGAAGTTACGAACGAGCGTAACGTTTAGTTACAGATTCACGCATTTCAGCACCTTCGATGCTTAAACGCGTCCAAGGAATCGCGCGAAGTCTTTCAACTTCAATCATTTCGTCTGTTTCTTCACATAAACCGTAAGCTCCGCTTTCGATACGTCCTAAAGCGCTTTCAATTTCAAACAACTGTGAACGTAAACGGTCATTCAATGTCAGCATCTCTTGTTCAGCAAGAAGGCGCATTGTTTGATCGGCTTCATCGCCGCCTTTTTCGCCTAAATCAAGCTTCTCACGAGCTTCTTTAACGCGATTTAAAAGATCCATCTTTGTCTTAAGCAATTTGTCTTTGCACTCAATCACCAGTTTCTCTGACACTTTTTCCGGTGCAGCTTCAGTCAGCTTTGTGCTCTTAGTTCCTTTTGCCATTTTTCCTCCAAACGAGAAGTTGTCTAAACTCTTTAATTTGAGATCATTCGTATCGGCCGTCCTGGTTCGAAACTTAAGTTCCAAATTGGAACCGCCTTATCTAAAGGGATTCTTGTAATTATTGCAACCAAAAATCTTACATAAAATTAAATAGCGTAAATAGTTGAAAATACAGAATGTTTTTCTAAACATAGGTCGTAATGCAACGTATAAAATTAGAGTAAACTGTCAAAAAATGAACTGAGCTTAAATAATTGTGAGCAATATCTTCGATTTAAAACGGATTTTAGGTTTCAAAATCCGTTAATCGGCCGTGTAACTTTCGAAATCCGCACGGATTTCACCGGTCAGATATGGAGTTAACATGCGCATAATGTGGCGTTTAGCCTTTTCAACCGTTCGCTGATTCGGGGCCCGATCGACCGTTTCGAAGAACTGCATAAAGCTATTTGAAGCCACGAAAAGAAGCTCTCCGATAAATTCCATTTCATGGCGGGAAGTGATCGTATTCATATACCCGCGACGAACCCAGTGCTTATGAAGAACAATCATGATGCGACCTAATTTTTTAAGATGGGCGCGCCATAGCTTTGAAAGCTCTGGATCTTTTTTACGAAGAGTATAGAGTTCGCGGTGAAAAAACCGGTACTTCCAGTAGAGCTCTAGGTTTTTATCGATAAATTCAATCAGATGCAATTCTTCGTTCTTACGGGCCATTTTAGTCTGCGGTTGCCACAACGAAGTGGTCTCTTGAGCTAGCCTTTTGAATAGCTCGCGCACGATCTGCTCTTTGTTTTTATAGTGAAAATAAAGGTTTCCAGGACTCATCTTGAGATCACGGGCGATATCGTTTGTCGTCACTTCGCTGGCGGCGTTGGCATTAAATAGATTCAGAGCGCCTATGAGTATTCGTTCTTTTGTTTTCATAATAAAAATATCATAAAACCATCTTCACGGCTTGAGAACATCTTTTTTGTGGTGCTATAATGATAAATCGCTCAAGTTTGTTAGACAGGAAGTATAACAATGGTTCAAAACAGACAAATAAAGACACCAAATGGGTTTAAGCAGGTTGGCCTGCGTCTTTTAGTCTTCTGTTCGTTCTCGTTGACCGCTTTCTATTTCTACGACACCGCTAAAACGAACAAAAAAGCTTCCGTTTTTCAGCAGAACAGCCCGGCCAAGATCACCCGCGAACACATTTCAAAAATACTCTCTCCGCAAATTCTCAATAACGAATTTCCGACCGAACTCAGTTTCGGTGACGAACCGACTGAACCTGGACCGCTCTATAAAGTCCGCTACACTCTGAACGAGGGTCTGCAAGCTTACGCCCATGATCTCTTAAATCAGTACCGGCCGGATTACGCCGCCATTGTTCTAATGAACGCCCGAACCGGTGAAATTCTCACGATGGCGAGTTTTGAAAAAGGCCAAATCTACAAATCAAACTTAGCCCTCAAAGCCACTTACCCCGCAGCCAGTATTTTTAAAGTGATCACAGCAGCCACAGCTGTTGATAAAATGGGAATCAACCCTGATCACCGTATTGCCTTTAACGGCGGAAACTACACTCTCTATAAAAAGAATGTTCTTTCAGACCGAATCAACAAATGGACACGCTTCATAACTTTAAAGGAAGCTTTCGCCCGCTCAATCAACACCGCCTTCGGTCGTTTGAGCATGGAAGAAATCAATCCGGTTGATCTGCACAGTTACGCCGAACGCTTTATGTTCAATCAGGATTTACCGACGGATTTTCACGTTGATCGCAGTATCGCTTCAGTGCCCGCCGAAAAAGGTTACGAACTAACTGAGGTCGCTTCGGGTTACAACCGCTTCAATACACTAAGCCCTGTTCATGGTGCGTTGATCGCTTCAACAATTGTAAATGAAGGCCGTATGCCAATGCCCTACCTCGTTAAAGAAATTACCGACTTTCAAAATCAAATTCTTTACTCGGGCCAAAGCGAACATGAGCTTGATATTTCACGCCAGGTGATCTCGTCACAGTCAGCCGAAAAAGTAAAACAGATGATGGAGCAAACTGTTCTGATGGGCACAGGTCGCAAAACATTCAGAAGTATTTTGCGCGACCGCAAATTCCGCGAAGTTGAAATGGGCGGCAAAACCGGCCACTTCAGCGGCACCGACCCTGTCGGGCGCACCGACTGGTTCGTGGGCTACGCCTCTGACGAAACCGACCGCATCGCGATTGCCGCCATAACCGTTAACATCAAGCAATGGACGGTTAAATCATCGGCCTTAGGCGAAATGATGTTCAGAAAATATTTTAAAGATAAATTTAGTGAGCGGGCGCAAAATAAATCCGCCGCGCCTTCAAACGTTCACTACACTAGAAATTAAACTTGCCGCACTTTCGATGAAGGAGTTCAAATGAGATATTTAATAGGCTTGACTTCACTGATATTTTTTTCAGGTTTTGCAAACGCAAATATCATAATTATAGAACAGAATAGAATTTTTTTAGTTAAGTCTGAACTTAATAACTCAATGACCACATATGATGCAGATATTTTAAAAAAGCAGACCTATTTCAAGTTAAATTTGGGAAACAAAGACGACCACGAAAGTATCACAATTGTAGAAGCTGAATCGCAAATGCCGGATTTTAGGCTATTTGAAAAACCAAAATCTTTTAAGCCCGCTTCCGATCCTGATTGCGGCGGAAACCCCTTTCTTGATTGGCAAGTTGAAGCGCAATGGATTGGCGAGTTAACTGATAAAGAGCAAAAATGGAACTTTTATGTTTTAATTCCTGAAGGCTACAAACTTACCAGAAATGTGAAGAGACAAAAAAGCACCGATCTTAAAACCACCGAAATTGAAAAAAAACCTGACCCTATCCAAGACAGCATTGATGCAGCCGCCGCTAAAGCCAGTGGTTATACAACCGCTATATTTTTAGATGATACGAAAAATGAAATACGTTATTACTCTAAAGATGAAAGCTTGCTGGGGTATTACATTTATCCAGACGGAACCATGCAAAGTTTAATGCTAAATTTAAAAGTCGGCAAAAAAAGGTGGCGGCTTTTAAAACAAATTACTGTGACAAACCATTGTGCTTAGATGTAACAGTTAAAGCCGTATTAGAATAGTTTTTATAATTCACTGTAAATCATCCGCCGGCAAACTGATAAGAATATCGGATTGAGAAAATGGAAGCTCAATCGTTTTGGTAGATCCTTTGGTAATTTTACCATTTTGAATCCAAGTCACTTGATAGGTTAACGACAAACCTGAAGCCGGAATTAAAACTTCGCTGGATGCAGTATTGCCGGAAAAAGGTACGATGTACTGAATTTTTTTTCCAGAAATTTCGTAACTGAACTGCACTCGAAGTATCTGACTAATCCCTTTTTCCGTAAGATCTCCGGCAATCTGAAGTGAAAGTGGCAATGGCGGGCTGAAGTTCAAACAGAGTCCAGCCATTTGTGTTTTGGTCCATGGGCCCTCTAAATACGGAAAATTATAATTTGCATTTAATGGAACCCAGTCCATTTGAGTCAACACTCTATATTCTACAAATGGAGCATTATTCTCGGCAGGAAAATTGATTCCTGACATCTCCTGCATTTGAGAGTTGGGGTTCTCAAAACTTGGTATAAAAGTAGAGACGATACTTTCATCTTTCATTTTTAGCTGCACATTATAGCGGAGTTTTAGCTGCTTAGCTCTATCAGGATGATCGCGGTGAAAAAGTGAAGCGATGGTTAACTTAGTAAAATCCAGATCCATTTTAGAACTGCAGAGCGCTTCAAAACTATTTTCTTGTGCAGGATTTCTAAAATCTTGCTTTTGAGAAAGTGATGAGCATCCGAGCACGCTTAAAATAGAAACACTTGAAATTATTTGAGAGAAAATTTTCATACAAGCTCCTCTGTTCATTTTAGCAATTGAGTTTGTTTAAACTCTAGCTTTACTTAGATACTCAAGATAAAAGTCTTGGTAAATATTCGGCATCCAGCCCAAACACTTCACTTTCGATTTAAATAGGGTAACGCTTCAATTAATAGGGTAATTTGGATTGAATAATACCCTATTTTTGTCCGACAAATATGAAGAGCTTTTTAGTCAGGTCACAGATTTGCGGTAAATACTGCGATTTGATAAACCGCCTTTCTCAGCAAAGCAAGGAGACAGTTGAATTTGAAGTGACCTGGCCAGGCTACTTTACTTACTTAAGAGGTGTCTTCACGATGTCGTCGTTGTTGGGTTACTGGGTTTTTCTTCTTCGCACGGATTTTATAGTGCACCAGCCCCAAAGCCTCCAGCGTATTCTGAATCACATACTTTTTGACATGAAGATACTCTCGTCCCCAGCTCACAATCCTGGAGTAAATCCGAGTCTGCCAAAACTTGTTTTCTTTCTCGCGAATTCTGGTTGTTTTGAGGTTTGCAGTTGGGGCACCGCCCCCTCGGGCCTTTTCATAAGGTAAAATTGGAAATTCGCGCAAAATTTCCTGAGCAATGTGGCCTGCGACGACCCTGAAAAAATTCTGTAAATCACGACGGCGTTTTCCTTTGACGACGATATGGATATGGTTCGAAACAATCGCCATTTCATAAATGCGGGTATGAAATAGATTTTGAGCCTTTTTAATGACTTTTTCAATCAAGGGGCGGTGCCGCACCAGCGATCTGGAACCAAAAGCGAAATCAGATCTTAGAACGAGATGCAGCGGAGTTTTAACAGATAGAGGTCTTTGCCTTCTTCTTTTACCTACAGAAAATGTGCCGCCGTGCTCTTTGCGAAGAAGGGGCCTTGGTATTAGTTGGATTTGTTTCATACCACCAGTATCACTGCAAGGTGCGTAGGCACGGGCGGTGCCCAACGGACGCAGGAAAGGAATTGTAAATCCGCGTGACGGACGGATGAATCAACGACCAGAGAAGTGAGCCAAAACCGAAAGTTCGATCCAAAGCTATTCAAGTCTTCTAGACCAACTGATCTCAACTCAATTGGAAAACTGCCAGATTAAATCGAAGCCGCTACATATTTAGGGATCAACTAGAAATTAAAGACAGCCTCAACTGGGCAATGATCTGAACCGAACTGATTCATCAAAATTTCACACGACTTCAAATGCGGCACTAAATTTGGGGTGATACAAATAAAATCAATTCTCCACCCCTTATTACGTTCACGTGCAAGTTCGCGGTAAGACCACCACGAGTAAGCCTCTTTTCGATCAGGATAAAATTTACGGTAAGCATCGACAAATCCCGATTTTAAAAAATCAACGAACCAGGCGCGCTCTTCAGGCAAAAAACCTGATTCTTGCGACAGACGAACCGGATCGTGCACGTCGTAATCAAGATAAGCTACGTTGTAATCACCGACGACCACGATTTCTTTGCCTTTTCGCATTTCAAACTTAAGGTGCGAAAGTAGGTCTTTTAAAAATTTTTGTTTGAAGTTATGTCGTTCTTCACCCGAGCCGCCATTCGGAAAATAAATATTATACAGGTCAAAATGTTCGTGTTGGGTCCAAACGATACGGCCTTCTTTTTCATATTCAGGTTTATTAAACCCCGTCGCGACTTTTTTGGGTGCTTCTTTACAGAATGTGGCCACACCTGAGTAGCCTTTTCTTTCAGCGGAAGACCAAAAGCTGTTTTCGAAGCCTAAGTTTTGTTTGTGAGGTTCAACTTGGTCTTTATGCGCTTTTGTCTCCTGAAGACACAGGATATCGGGTTGAGCATCCTGAACGTACTGTGACAGCCCTTTATCATAGCTGGCTCGGATGCCGTTTACATTCCAAGTTGTCAATTTGATGGTTTTCATTGTCTAGCCTCACCCTGTATGGCAACAATAATTGAGCATGGATATGAAGGCAAGTTTCGTTTCTTTTTTGAAAAATCGCTATTCGCACCTGGATGAAGCTGTGCTCCGACAGGCTATTGCCGACCAGTTACTTTCCCCGTTTCAAATTAAACTTTCACGCGATCAACTTGACCGGCTTAAATCTCAAATTAAATGGTACGGCAAACTGCGTGACTGGAGCGAACTTAACCTCACAGACCAGTACTATGCACGCGGCCTGAAAAAACCGCAAAATTACTCGGTTTGCATGAGCTACGACTTTCATATCAACCCGGAAGGTCTGCCCGAACTGATCGAAATCAATACAAATGCTTCATTTCTGGCGTTGGGTCTTGAAATGTATGATTTCTTAAAACTGCCGAACGCCGCTGCCGATTTTAAACAAGCCGATTTAATTAAAATGTTTTTAGCTGAACATCAAATTGTCTCGCAAGAAAGCGACCCGTCATTTGTTATTATCGACGACGAGCCAAAGCAACAACGTCTTTATGTTGAATTTCTGATCTATCAACAACTCCTGCAAGAACATGACCTCAAGTGCGGTGTTGTTGATTTTCGTAACACCGAAGCCATCGAAAAAGCGACCTTGATTTACAATCGATATACAGATTTTTATCTTGAACAACCTGTTTCTGCTCATCTTAAAAAACTATTCAACGAACGTGCGAATTTTTCGCCGAATCCTTATGAGTATTTCTTGTTGGCCGACAAACAACGTCAGCTCGACTGGAACAAGCAAACTGAAGTGGCCAAACCTTCAAGCCTTTTAAAAAGTTACGATCTCGGTTCTGCAGATCGCGATCAAATCTGGAACGAGCGTAAGCAGCTCTTTATCAAGCCAAAAAACTCATTTGGCAGCAAACAAGCCTACAAGGCTGCTTCGATCAGTAAAAAAACTTTTGAAGAAGTTTTTAATTCCAATTTTATTGCGCAACAACTTTCCGTGCCTGCAGAAGTTGAAGTCAACGTGGGCGGCCAGCTGCAAAATATGAAATACGATCTTCGCTGCTATGCCTACAAAGGCGAGCTCCAACTGATTGTGGCCCGTCTGTATCAGGGACAAACAACAAACCTGCGTACACTCGGCGGTGGTTTTGCGGCCGTCGTAATTGATTCTTAATTATTGGATGCGAGTTTCGCCCGTCGAAAGAGCCATCTTAGATTTACTCATGACTTCACAATTCAACAACGACAGCGCTTTTTGCAGGGCTTCTGAAGACGGATTCGCTTGAGCATTTGCAATGCAATCGTTAGTCATCGGTTTTTCGAATAGTTCAGCAGTTCGCAAAGTCGGATATTTTTGCAAACGCGGCTTCAACGGATTCGAAAATAAGTTTTCCTCGCGCCGCTCAGTTTCTTTCGGAGTCGGTATTTGAATATCCGGGGTAACACCGAGCAGTTGGGTCGACTTTCGTGAAGGCAAAAGATAGTAACCCTGAGTTTTATAGAGACTGACTTTCGGGTTTAAAATCCATTCTTCCGGTTCTTGGAAAGTTCCTTTACCGAAAGTACGACGACCGATTAAAGCAGCACGCTTGTACTCTTGCAATGCGCCTGAAAGTGTCTCAGCGGCGCTGGCCGAACGATGGTTAATCAATACGGTCATCGGCCCATTGTAGATTTGATCGCCGTCGGTCAAAACGACTTCATTCGGCTGGCTCGTCCTTACATATTCAACGTAATATGCTTTCTTATGAGCACCTAAGAATAGGCTCGCAAGACACGCGGCTTCATCAAGCTGACCGCCCGGGTTGTTGCGCAGATCAAGCACTAAACCTTTGGTTGCCTTTAGTTCTTGAGAACCGAGATAAGCACGAACTTCGTCACAGACACCACGACTAAACTTGGACAAGGTAATCAAGGCAAATTCTTTTTGTGCTCCGACTAAATTAAACTGAACATGGCTTAAAAGCCGGTAGCTGCGGTCAAATCTAATTTCAAGAGGCTGATGACTGCGTTCAATTTTAAATGAAAATTTTCGGATACTTTGGTCCTTTAATTTCCGACTGAAATCGGCATAAGCTGTATTTGTCACCGGTTGACTATTAATCGTCAGAATTTTATCTCCCGGCAATAGGCCTGCACGGTCTGCATCAGAGTTAATTGAGATATTATCCACAAAAAACTCACCCTTTTTTCTTAAATAAGAAAACCCGACAAAGTAAGGTGATCGTTCTATTTTAGAACTGACTTGGTCGTAATAGGTGCCCGGCAGAATATAAGTATGCGGATCGTAATACACCGACAAAAAACCATTAATCAAGCTAGAAGCCAATTGCGCGGTCGTCTCATTTGTGGCGTTGTCAAAAATTTTTCGAATTGTTTTATCAAAATCGATATTCAGATGATTTTTGGTAAAATAGGCCAGAGTCTCTTTCTCTGAGTTCAGGTTATCAAGCAGACTTGCACTGAGAACTTTTGTTGCCCCTTCACTCAGAATCAATTCGAAAGATTTTTCACCCGGAAACTGTGAAACCGCGTTGAGGCAGGCGCGCTCGTAAAGCTTCGAACTGTGGCACTTCATGTTAGAAATCAGCGCTTCGACATCTGAATAGGAAAGACCCGTTTCCTGCCAGTAGACTTCGATTTTTTTAGTATTTTCGTTTTGTTTAAACTGAGATAAAAACGCCTCAGCTGAGAGCCCCCCGGCTCCCGCTAAGACCAGACCCACTAAGAACCCCATGGCGACGACAATTAGAGATTTTAAAATTTCCAACTGTACTCCCCTTCAAAACTGATCCGATTCCCCAATCTGATCAGTCGATGGCAGGATTGAATCCTGCCTGCTGCCCCCGAAAACCCCCGCGAGATCCCCCGATCTCGTTTTAGTCAGCTGTGCGATCCCCCGATCTCAACAGCTCACAGTGACAATTTAGAGCAATCCAGATGCCTATTTTTTCACGCTCTACTCGAAATAAAGAGGGTTAGAATCGCTCTCAAAGTACATTTTTCACACTTGCCAAAAAGTTGGAGACAAAATTTCTTGCGTACATTGCGAGTCATGCCACATACTGCGGCCATGATTATTGTAACGGGTGCAAACGGGTTTATCGGCAGCGCAATGGTTTGGCAACTGAACCAAGCAGGTCACTCCAACATTATCGCGGTCGATACCGTTAAGCTGGACAAGCGTAATCTTTTGAAAAAATTGCAATACACCGAGTTCTACGAAGCCAGCGAGCTTTGGAGTTTTCTAGCCACCGATGCAGCCCGCAAAGCTGTGACTTGGGTCATTCACTTAGGGGCCTGTTCATCGACGACCGAAACGGACTGGAACTATCTTTTTTCAAACAACTTTCAGT
>JANPAD010000190.1:0-1620 GCA_031429735.1 Bdellovibrio sp.
CTGGGCGAAATGGCCGAAACTGGTCAATTGTCTGAAACTGATAATCTGCTTAAAAAAATTCAAACTAAGCATCAAAGTATCGCGAAAGAACTCAGTGCCGATGAAACTTCAATGAAAGAGCTGACCACTCTGCTGAACGAAATGGATTCGATCGCGCGCGGTATTTATTTGCTTCGTGATTGTTCTGCCAAGGCCAAAGATGTGTTGATGAGCCTGGGCGAAAGAATGTCTTCGGTTCTTTTCACCGTCGCACTTAGAAAAGTTTATACCAATCAAAACCAAAAGCAGGATGTTAAATTATTAGATGTACGCAGCGTACTTAAAACCGATGATCAGTTCGGCAAAGCCCGCCCGATCACCGAAAAAATAATTGAACTCTGCAGCGAAAAACTGGCCGACTGCAAAGCCGGAAAAACTGTTTATGTCACACAGGGTTTTGTCGGGCAAACCCTGGCCGGTGCGACCACCACTCTGGGCCGCGGCGGCAGTGACTACTCCGCTGCCATTTTGGCTGAAGGCATCGGTGCCGACACTCTCGAAATTTGGACGGATGTCGCCGGTGTTGCAACGACTGATCCGCGTATTTGTCCGGACGCCGTTGTGATTGATGAAATTTCATTTAAAGAAATGTCTGAGCTAGCCACTTTCGGCGCCAAAGTTCTACATCCGGCCACCTTATTGCCGGCTATTCGCAGTCACATCCCGGTGCTGGTGGCTTCAAGTTTTGAACCGCAAAAACCTGGCACTTGGGTGCGCAAAGAAGTTGCCAATTCACCGTTAGTGCGCGCTATGGCGCTTCGTAAAAAGCAGACTCTGGTGACTGTCAGCACACCCGAGATGCTTCAAACTCACGGCTTTCTTTTTAAAATTTTTAAGATTTTCAACGACTATAAAATCTCGATTGACGCCATTACCACCTCCGAGATCAGCGTTTCTGTGACCCTGGACAATGTCGATATTTCACTGCATAAGGCACTTATTGAAGAACTTTCAAAAGTGGCCGAAGTTAATATCGAAAGCGATTTGAGCTTAGTGTCCCTAATCGGCAACAATATTAACCATACTCCGGGCCTGGCTAAGCGTATTTTTGACGCCATCTCGGATATAAATGTCCGCATGATCTGTTATGGCGCCAGCAAACATAATTTCTGCTTTTTGGTCGACGAAGCGCGAGGTGCCGAGGTTGTTCAAAGATTGCATAAGCAATTTATCCACTAGGGCTTTGATTGATTTCTGAGGGCGACCACGCTAACTTGCAGCTTCGAAAGTATACAGAGGTGCTGCAATGAAATTGATCGCCATTTATCTCTTTTCGCTGCTTTTATTTTTACTCAACTTTCAAAACGCCAATGCGCAAACCGAAATAGGCGGATCTCACGATAGCTTAACCGAATACTTCGGTACTGATCATTCTGAAGCTGAATTTACGATTCAGGGTCAGCTTAAAGTAAACCAAACTAAAGAGCCGACCCGCGAACAAGTCGATCCGATGATTCGCCAACAGATGCGTTACATGCTGGGCCTTATGCGTTCACGTGAAGCTTTCTCGGCAGCCCTTTATCCGAAATGGACTTTCAGCACAACCGCGGTTCGAGCCTTGGCCCCGAGCCAATGGCTGGT
>JANPAD010000191.1:0-2937 GCA_031429735.1 Bdellovibrio sp.
AAATCGGAAATATCTTCAAACTCAAATAAATTATCTAAAAGTTCTTTGGCTAAGCTGGGGTCTTTCGCAACTAAATTCAGGATCAGCTTTTTTTGCTGATCCACTGGCAGACTTTTCATTGCCGAAAGAGCCAGTTGCAGATTTTTGTATTTCTTTTCGTTGCTCACAGTGTCTATATTTTTAATCAGTTCAAGGCTGATTTCAAGACGATTCTCAAGCCGCAGCTTCACCTCAAAGCTAGTTTACCGAGGGTGTTAGTCTATGGTCCAGCGACGCAAAAAAAATGAAAAAAACGGCGATTTAAGTTCGCCGTTTTTTTATTCTGACTATTGTTATTCGCTTAATTGAATATTTACCGATTTAGTTAATTAGTGCTTTCCTTTTGATGAACCGGGACCTTTGTTTAAACCCGACTGTTTGCGAGCCTCGCCGCGCGCTTTCACTTTATCTGCGTGGTCTTCTCTTTTGTCGGCTTGATCCTCAGCGCGTTCGTCTAAGCGGTCTTTACGCATATCGTCCTTCGATAAAACTCCACGACTATCTGAACGTGCTTTGTTAACCGCATGAGAAACATCTTTTTCACGTAAGTTAAGCTCTTTTGCAATTTTGCCCCAGCCCATTTTTTGTTCGTAGCGCATTTTGATAATGTCTTCAACCGACTTGCCGGACATTTTAGCCAATTCGGCTACGCGCAGGGTTTGGTTTGAATTCAACTTGGCATTTTTCAGATCTGCAATCTGCGCATCGGTTAACGAGTAGCGTGTTTGTACATAAGTGTACAAATCTGCCGAACGCTGGTCCGATTTTACTTCCGTAGCAGTTTCAGTTGAAACAGTGCCCGCCGGGGTCGTCGTCGTTGTTGCTGTCGCCGTCGTATCATCTGCCATTGCACCTAATGAGATGGCCAATAAACCTGCTGCCACCATTGTTAATTTACCTAATAATTTCATTTCTAACTCCTTTTGTTTCTGCCCTTAAAGGCATAATTGTTTTAAATTTTATATTTAGTACGTAGCCCGTAGTCCCACCACGATTTGATTTTCATTAAAGTACTCAAGATTACTTTTTGTCGTGTAACTTGAATGCGTAATATCTGAAAACAGCGTTAGCTGATCTATCATTTTTTCAACACCAAGACTGATCGTCGTGTACTGCGAAGTTTCAAGAGCATCGATACTGGTTGTGGTGACTCGTCCGTTGCCTTTGGTGGTGGTCAGTATTTGTGAAACTTTTCGGTTCGAGTAGGTGCTGCCGGCTATATTCAAAGAAGCAAATATGTTTAAATCGGCTTCAATTTCGTTCATGTACATGACACCTAAATTTAAGTCGTTTCGGTTGTAGTAAGAATCGCTTGAGCGGTTTAAGCCGATTTCAATATAGGGGTTTAAGTACGACTGTTCATTTAAGGTGATATCGCCGTTCAGTCTAGCAAAAAGGTACAAATCGCGGCGGTTACCTAAGTTAGGATAACTAGTCGCTTTGAAACCCGGCTCAAATTGCAGATTAAAGTTTTCTTTCTTCATCACATCAATCGTTAGATAACTTGTTAAGTACGTGTTGTTATAGGAATTGTCTGTGGCGCCCGACTGAGTTTTTAAATACGAAACCCCGCCTAAGGCCACCGTCGCTGAAAAATCACGGTCAGGCCATTTAAACTTATGTTTTAAAAGATAGGTTAAATAGTTGTTCGCACTTTCGCGGTTGTAGAGAGTCGCGCCCAATGAACCGGTGGTGGCTGAATCATCATTTTTATTTTGTACAATGAGCCTAAGGCCGGCAAATGAGTCGGAAGTTTTGTTCTGGTCATCCTGATAAACGTTGTCCGTGTAGCCCGCTGAAACTTCAGGAGTTACAGACACGCTTGCAAAAGCAGAATTCATAAACAAAAGTTCAGCGATAATTAATGTCGTCGATAATAACAGTTTCATAAGTCTCAATTTCTAGTTACGTACAGTTGTAGCCTAAAAGATCATATTTAAGATGAATACGGTATGAAGATTTCGCAATGTGCCTGAAAATTAAACGTCGACAACTTTACCGGGGTTTAAAAGCCCAGCGGGGTCGAACATTCTTTTAAGAGATTTTAGCAATGTCACTTCACCAGGGCTTCGGGTGTAGCCCAGGTCGTCTTTTTTAATAAGACCTACGCCGTGCTCAGCCGAAACGCTGCCGCGAAATTTTTGAACCAGTGAATATAAATCTTTTTCGACCGCGTGATTTTGTTTAACGAATTCTTCCATACTGACGCTTGCGGGTTTAACTGCGTGCACGTGCAGGTTGCCGTCTCCGAAGTGTCCGAAAATAAACAACTCCCAGGCCGAGTATTTGGTTTTAAAGATTTCTTCCCACTCTTCAAGAAAGGCTTTCATGTCACGGATCGCTACTGATATATCGCTGGTGTGCATGGCGCCGCGCACGCTGACCGATTCGCTGATGGTTTCACGCGTCTTCCAGAATTTTTTGGCGTCTTCTTGCGACTGTGCTTCAACACCTTCATCGACGATGCCGTCGATGAAGATTTGTTCAAGCCAAGTATCACAGTCTTTGTTTTTAATTTTAACCAGAACGTATTGGTTATGTTTGGCCTCAAACGGGTCTTTAATTTTATGGAGTGTCGTTGTGGCTTCAAAGCAATTCGCGCCGAAGGCTTCAAAGGCATGCATTTCGAAACGGGCTTTGCGGCAGGTTTCAAGTAACTCAAAAACCTTATCGTGGTTTTTAACGCCGAAGAAAAAAAGTTTGGTATCGGTTTCGATGGGCGTGAGTTTCAGGATAGCTTCGGTGACCACACCAAGTGTTCCTTCGCTGCCGATGAACAAGTGTTTCAAATCAAGCCCCGCATTGTTCTTTTCAAGGCTTCCATTCAACTCTAACACTTCACCGCTCATCAACACGACAGTAAGCCCCAAAACCCAGTGACGGGCCATACCGTACTTA
>JANPAD010000192.1:0-2434 GCA_031429735.1 Bdellovibrio sp.
TTGCCATTTTGATTCGGTACGAATGTTGAATTAAAGTTTTTAACTAAATCTTTTTCAGATTCGTCAAACATCACACGGATATCGTACTCGATACCGTTTTTACGGTATACAGCTGGCACGATTCCTTCCGTTCGGTTACGAAGCTCAGCTCCTGCCATAACTGTCGAAACCCCTAAAGCTTCAGATCGGTCGCGGTCAAAAACCACATGGTATTCAGGGCTGCCCGAGCGAAAATTCGTATCGACGTCAATTAAACCTGGAATTTGTTGAATTCTTTTTTGTAACTTAAGAACGTAAGGAGCCAATTCATCTAAGTTATCGCCAACAATAAACAAGTTGACCGGCTTCTGGCCACCACCGCTGATATCAACGTCTGTCACAGCTAAAATAGCTTCTTTATTAAACGGCTCCATTGCTTTACGTAGTTTTTCTTTCACATCGGTCGTGGTCAGACCATGGCGCGCACTTTTATCAAGCAAGTGAACATAGTAGCTTGCTTTATTTGACTCATAGGCTATCGAACCCACCGTCAAGGTCACAAGGTCGACTTCAGGCAAGCCCTTAATCACCGCTTCCACTTTTTTAGAAACAGCAAGAGTCCCTTCCAGCGAAGTTCCTACGGGCGCTTCGAGAGAAACGCTAAATTCACCCAAATCATTGGCCGGTAAAAACGTTTTTGAAATAAATGCGCTACTGGCAACCGAAATAGCAAATATAACAACGGCCGATGATAGAACAATCAGTTTGTTCGAAAATTGCCAGTTGAACAATTTAGATTGCTTAACGACAGTCCATTTTAATATCGTTTCGTATCTATCTTCCAGTCTGGTTTGAAATCGGTCGAAAGCAGCCAACATTCGCGCAATTGGACCATTGCTTTTTGTATGCTCACTTTTAGTCGCTAAGTAAGCTGACAACATTGGGGCTACTGTGAAGGCGTCAAACAACGAAATGAGCATAATAAATACGACGGTCAGTCCGAACTGCTTGAAAAACATACCCACGATTCCGGGTAAAAAAGCGATAGGACCAAAAACTGCGATGACTACTAATGTTGTCGCAATCACCGCAAGAGACACCTCAGCCGTTCCCTCAATAGCTGCTTTAATCGGATGCTTCCCCATTTCAAGATGACGGAAGATATTTTCACGAACCACGATGGCATCATCGATCAAAAGACCCACCGAAAGCGAAAGCGCAATCAGCGTCATGATATTTATCGAAAATCCCATGGCATACATAATTATAAAGCCGCCTAGAAGTGAATTTGGCAATGCTAACCCTGTGATAAATGTTGAACGAGCCGACCCCAGGAAGAAGAATACGACCAATACACATAGAAAAATACCGATGAAGATACTTTCGCGAACATCTTTTACATTGAGGCGGATCGGAATAGAGGAATCGCGAACCAAAACAGCTTTGGCGTCAATTTTACGCTCCGCTAAAATACGATTCACTTGTTCGAGCTGTTTTTTGAGTCGGTCCGCAACGGCGACCGTGTTGGCGCCTGACTGCTTGTACGCTTCTAAAAACAAAGCATTATTCCCATTGATTGAAGAAAAACGTTTTGGTTTTTCAAGGTTCTCTCTGACGACGGCAATTTCAGACAATTTTACGGAGCGGTCAGAACCCAAAAAACTAACGGCCACATCGTTAAGTTGATCAAGGCTGGCAAACTCTCCCACCGTTCGCAAAACGGTTTCATTTGAATTACTTTCAAACTTACCGATTGGGGTGTCCTTAGACGTGTCTTGTATTTTTTTTGTAACTTGTAACATTGAAAGTTCGCGGTCTTGCAATTTCTTTTTATTAACTATAACTTGAATTTCTTTTTTTTGCCCACCTACGATGCGGACTAAGCCGACGTCTTGAACTCGTTCAAGAATTGGCTTCACTTGCTCGTTGGCAATGTCATACAGATCAGCAGGGTTCATTGTCGAGTTAAGAGCCATCGTCATAATCGGCTGATCGGCCGGATCGAACCGACGAATGATAGGTTCTTTTGCGTCTTCAGGCAGTTTGTTACGAATATTCGCGATACGATTACGAACTTGCTGTTCCGCCTCTTTAATATCAATACCCAGTTTGAATTTAATAATAATCGTTGCTACCGAGTCATAATTATTCGAAGAAACGGTTTCAAGCCCCGGAAGACTTGAAACTTCATCTTCGATTACTTTTGAAATCTGTCTTTCAACGTCTACCGGCGAAGCACCCGGGTACTGAACTTCAGCGAAGACGATTGGAAAAGTCACATCCGGGAACTGATCAACCGGCATTTTTTGGTACGAAATTAATCCGAGGACGATCATCAGAGCAATCACGCAGGTAATAAAAATGGGCCGTTTAATTGAAAGTTCTGCTAAATTCATATGTTACTCCGTGACCGTTGTAAATAAAAGGGCTGACACTTCAAGCTTACGCAAACCTG
>JANPAD010000193.1:0-3438 GCA_031429735.1 Bdellovibrio sp.
AAGACAACCACAACCGATAGCCAAAACGACTTAACAACTATGCTGGTGGATTTCACATCGTTTAGCCGAAGCTCTTCCATGCTATCTTCAATTTTTTTCATCATGAAGCGTAGCTCTTTAAAATGTTCCTTAAATTTATCACGCAATTCTTGTTGTTTCGTACGCGTTAAACTACTGATGCCCGGAAAATTACGTTTAGTCCGGATCGCATAAATGAGATCGATCGCATGCAAAAGATAGCGCTCAACTTTGAGCCTAAAATTGGGGTATTCTGAATCCGATTCAAGGAAATCTTTCAACGACTTAATGGCACGGTCGTACTCTTCATTTATAACGAAAGTTAAGACGTTATATCGGATGGTATCCGGTCTACCCAAGTCCGCAGCGTCGATATCATTGGTCTTTGTATTGCGTAATGCTGATTCACCCATGCAGATAACTTATCGGTCTGACGGACAAAAAAGTAAACCTAGACGCTGGTCTAGTTTTGTCTCAAGTTGATTCATCCAACTCTATTTTATGGCAAACTAGACTTACGGGCCACGTCTAGGTCGGCCCGTTGCTCATGGGCTTGTGCGCAAACTTCAGGAGGAAGTCTGTATGGAATTTGAAATTAACGATCTTGAGATTATTGATCCGGTTAGCAACACAGTCAGCAGAGAAAATACGACGACAGGCAAAGATCAAATTCACATCCAAAATTCAATGATTCTTAAAGAACTCCATGCCGAGAACGAAGAACTCCAGGCAAAAATTAAATTAAATCACCGCCGACTTTTACTTTTTGAAACTGAGAATAACAAGCTCGTCGAAGAAAAAAATAAACTCTTTTTCGAAGTCCAAGATTACCTGCAAAAAAATCAGATGCTAGTTGAAAAAAATGACGAACTGGCTCGCCAAAATACAACAGCGACCGGTGCTGAAAAGTTGTTGATTGAAAAATTACAGACGCTAGAAAGTATCAACCAGACTCAATTCACCGAAATTAAACGTTTTTCAAAGTTTCACGCCAAAATCCAAGAAGTGGTTAAACCGCTTGTGACGCGCCTGAAAGATCAATTGACCGAAACCCGCGATGAACTGAATCGCTCACAAAAGATGAACAGTCACCTGAACGGCGTTCTACACGATTTAAAACACACAACTGAAATTGAGCTCGCTAAGCGCGATCACACGATTGGCCAACTCACAGCTGAGCGCAATGGTTTGACCCAAACCTATGAAGAGCAAATCCACTCTTTCTCAAAAGAAATTTTAGCTCTACAGAGCCAAAATGAAGAGCAAGAAAAAGAAATTACTCGCCTTAAAAAGGTAACTGAATTTAAAAATTACTTCGAAAACGAAGTCATTCGTTTCAAACGCACCCACGAAGAAGACCAACAAGCCATTCGCGAACTGAGCCAGAAAAAGGCAAACGGCGACACCCGCCTGCTTTCCGTTGAGCAATCCCTGCTTGAGTCTCGGTCAGAGGCCGCTCAGCTTAAAGCTCGTTTCAATGAAGTGGAATCAACCTTAGAAGTCACGCGCGACCAGCTCACCAAAAAAATTGATGAACTATCGAATTGTTATGAGAGATTATCGCGCTTAGAAAAGCTCAATACGCAATTGAGCCTGGAAATGAGCAACTCAAACAAAATTGAGGGCTTCAGATAGACTTCTGAAGCATTTAAGTGTTGTAATGCCTCGTAGTTCAAGCAGTTTATAAAAATCTGCTGTGAGTCCTACGACTCTTGCATTTTCAATCATATTAATCGACTCGAAAAAAGTTAGAATATTGGCAGAAGCCGTAAAGTTCAACTGATCGAGGCAAAAAACAACCTTTCGGTTTTTCAATTGCTTCTGACAGATATCACGAAAAGGTTTGTTCTGATCCGGCTCAATACGACCTTTTACTTCAACAACCATTAAATCGCCCACTTCGTAATAGCTTGCCTGCATACACACCTCACTTTCCTCTTCGGTTTTTGGTAAAATAAATTAATGTGCGAAAGCCTAGTTCGTGACATTTAAAATCAGGGTGCTAGACTAAATCATCTGTGAAGCTGATCGCCTTAACTCTGTATTTTATCTGCATGAGCTGGACCCACTTTGGTCGAGCTGATGATTTACCGAAACCGGAAATCTCGTCGACACAGACGCAGGCCCGCATCGGTGGATTTCTCATCACTTCAGATGAACTTGAACGAGACAATGAAAATGAACTGATTCTTCTTAAGGGAAATGTCAAAGTCGTCTACAAAACACAGTACTTTGAAGCTGATGAAGTCACTCTGAATATTGCAAAAAAGCAGGCTTACTTGCAAGGTCACGTGAAAGTGCAGTCGCTCAGTTATCAAATTGGCGGCCAGCAGATATTACTCGATTACGAAGCCAATCAAAGCATTATCTATTACGGCTATGTCCAGTCGAACAACATCCGGTTTCAGGGCGACATCATCGAACAACGTAGCAATACCGAATTTTTTGTCGACAATGCCGATTATACGACCTGCTCCAACTGCCCCGCGACCTGGAGTTTTCAAGGAACACAAATCAAAGCGGAGCTCGGCGGCTATGCCTATATCAAAAATAGTCTTTTGCGCGTCGGCGGAATTCCGATCTTTTGGCTGCCCTATTTAGTTGTTCCGCTTAAATCAGAAAGACAAACTGGTCTACTGACTCCTGAAATTGGCTACATCCGCAACCGTCGTTTGGTCGTCACGCAAAGTTTATTTTGGGCTATTTCCAGGTCGCAAGATATGACCTTCACTTTTAAAAATTATGAATTGGGGGGACTTAAGCCTTTAATTGAACATCGTTACTCCGCTAGCCCCACTTCAAACGGTACAACCAAGGCCGCTTATTTTAACGATAAGGTTTTTGCGTCAGAAGACCGTTATAATAATTACCGGCAAGCTGCTGACCGTGAATCATCCTACAATCGTTGGGCGATTAATTCGAGCCATGTTTACAGCCCGAATCGTAATGAAAAACTGCGCGCACAGCTCATGCTTGTCAGCGACTTGCAATACCCAAAAGACTTTTACGACGAATTCACAAATTACTCAGATTCTGCGCTAGAAAATAAAGTCAGCTACACCCACGGGTTTGATCACTCTCTATTTTCAATTGAAGGCGCCTATTACAAAAATCTTTTGCAGGCCGACCCCTTGTCTTCGAACAACAACGCCGTTCACCGCGCTCCGGAGCTGCATTTTAACAGTACAATTAAACAACTCGGCGACTTTCCTCTTTTTTACTCAGTGAATACCAACTTCGCCCGCTTCGCGCGCAAAAGTGATTACGATAATATCAGCACGACCGGAACACAAAGGTACGTTTCAAATAATTTGAATGACCCGACTTGTGAAAACCTAGCCAATCCGAACTGTTTCAGCACACAAGATGGAGTTTTCGATCCAACCAACGATGTCATCCGCACCGGTGATCGCCTCCTCG
>JANPAD010000194.1:0-4677 GCA_031429735.1 Bdellovibrio sp.
GATTATATTTATGGTTTTCACAATAAAGTGCAAAAACTCCCAATTTCATTCTTAAAACCGAATATTTATGCGCTCTGATCAACGCTGCATTTGCACCACGTGGTGCATTAACTTCGCTGTCTATCGCCGAGAAAAAAGCGAGATCCGCATCTTGTGTCACATCAGCGCCTGCAACTGGAGCCACGACCGGTGGTGAAACCGGAGCTGGAACTGGCGCGACGCCCGCTGCACCACCAGCACAATCACGACAGCCCGTATTTCCACCGGGACTCATACCGCCGACGGCAACATTTGCACCATTAATAAGATCCGGAAGACTTGTACCCGGAGCAACCACCGGAGGCGGCGTCGGAATAACTTGCACCGGAGCAGTCGCGGCAGGAGATGCTGCCGGAGCTGGAGTCGGAGCTGGAGCTGGCGCTGGTGGTCCACCCGGAGTGGCCACGATTGGACGAGTCGTCCTGACCTTGACACCCTCTGCTGGAATTTCTGTTGTTGTGCCATCGGCATTTACAAGTTTCATACCTGGTGAACTTTTATTAAACCAGATCCACATCTTTTTACCATTTTGCGGGCCACTGCTCACCGTCACCCACAAACCTGAATTACCTGAAGTAAATGATTTAACTCGCTCAATACGCGCACGTGTTCCGGTCGCTAAAAGTGCCTGAACGTTTCGTGCGGCCGACCTAAAATTAGGGCCACCTCGTCCGTTCAGATATTTCGAAAGCTCGATATCCTGACCGACGCTAACAGCGAAAGTCACAATCGAAGCAACTGACAATGTCAAAATAATCGAGAGGTTTTTTTTATTTAACTTCATGCTGCCGCCTTTATTTTTTTAAACTTACTGACTGGGTAATTAATTTTGTTATCTACAATCTCACTGAAGAATGAAGGGACGTTTCCGGCCGGCTCAATGCCACCTTCAAGTTTGCCGTCCGGTTTACGTATCAGTTTGTCGATTTCGAAAATTGGAACAACAATATATTTTCCGTCCGGTCCGACACCCCGGACTTCCGAAATAGAACCTATCTTACGTGAACCGTCCGAGTAGCGCGATATCTGAACTATAACTTCGATCGCTGATGAAACCTGTGATACCAGCGCTTTTTCGCTGATCTTCGCATCACCACCCGCAGCGAGTGCCTCAAGGCGCACGATTGCATCTTCCGGCGAGTTCGCATGCACGGTGCCCATACTGCCTTTGTGGCCGGTATTCATCGCATTAATTAATTCAAGTGCTTCACTCGAACGAACCTCACCCACAATAATGCGGTCGGGACGCAGACGTAATGCACTTTTTAAAAGATCTTTTATAGTCACTTCGCCTTTACCGCTTAAGTCAGCTTGGCGAGTTTCAAAACGCACCGTGTGTTCATAATCAATTTGTAGTTCTGAAGAATCCTCAATCACCAAAATGCGCTGCCCTTTCGGAATGCGCGAACAAAGAAGACTTAAAAGCGTGGTCTTACCTGAACCGGTACCGCCGCTCACGATAATATTTTTACCCAAAAACATACACAGATCTAAAAACATCCATGCGTCCGGGGTAATCGTGCCGTATTTAATATAGTCGGCCGGCGAAATTTTGCTGGCCGTGAATTTACGAATTGAAATGACCGTGCCCTGACGGGAGATCGGCGCCAGAACGGCCGCAATACGCGATCCGCTCGCCGGAGAACCTTCGATAATCGGAAGACGCGCATCGAGTCTCGGCTCGTCCTTATTAATTCGGCGACCGACAGATTGCGCAATTGAAGTGATGGCGGCTAATAAATTATCTTCATCGGGAAATTTAGCGTTCGTGAGTTCAAGTTTACCTTTACGTTCAACGAAAATCTGATCGTGTCCGTTAATCAACACCTCAGACACGCCCGGGTCTTGCAAAAATTCTTGAACGGGAGCTAGGGCCCGTTCAATGACTTCTTTAAAATTCGACTGTGAATCAGCCATGTTTTTCCTGTTCTCTACTGTCCTGACGAATCCTCAGAGGCCATTTTACGTTTATATTCGCGTTTAAAAGGAACCTGCGGATCTTCACCGACCACAACGAGTTGACCTTGCAATCCGGTTTCAGGGCATTGATACGAATAAATACCTTCAACTTGCGGTTCAATATTAAAAGTTTTTTCGATACCGTAAACCGTATTATGCGATTGAGTGAACGAATCCATAATGAAGCTGACGTTCTTTTCACGCATGTTGATGTTCACGATATGAACTTTATAAGCCTCACCTTTTTTCACGCGAACGTGATCCGGGATAAAACCTTTTTCAGTATTCAAAATCACAATTTGATTTGAAGGCTCGACCGGCTGAACGGCTTTACGAATGGCCTTTAAAATCAATTCGTCTTTAATTTTGGCATTCACTTCACCCGGCTTCACAATTACGAATTGCGTCGGCATGACGACTTTAGATTCCGAATGAGGTACGGTAATTGAATCTTTGTTATCACCCGCTTCAACGATCTGCGCGTGCACTTTAATTTGTGCAAAAAAGCAGAAGGCAAACAGCGCGGTTCTGAAAAAAAGTTTAATGTAATTGCTTGCGGTCTTGAAATTCACAGAATTCACGAGCCACCTCCAGTGCAACAAAGTTCAATAACTTAGGTTCTAAAGTTCTAAAAGTTTCAACCAACAGCTCTTTGTCACCGCGACATGCATTGATGCGCGAACAAAGCGAGTTCACAACCTGTGGAGTTTTACTCATTTCGGTATTGATTTTTTCCCAGTCCATTCCGAGCACGGGATCAATCGCACCGACACTATAAAGAGCATCAAACACCACTTGTAAATTACCTTGAATAAACATGTGAACCTCCTGGAGCTGCAAGAGTCCGTTAGGACTTCTTTCAGAAGCCTTCATGGCCCCTTAACAAACTCTTCGGTCACATGTTGTAAAAACTTGAGTCAGATTGAGACAGTGCGGGTTTTTTTTTGAATTCCGGCCCTTGGTCGGTGAACGACCGGCCTCAGGCTTACTTTAAACTGGTTTGAGTTGGCGGTGTATTGAGAATATCCGTCGCAATGGCTGACGGCGAACGGAGTCTGGTCATCAAATTGAGACCGCTTTCACGGTCAGCTTCTGCAGAAACGGTAATTTGAGCGTCTGCAATTTTTTGAACAAGAGACTTTTCGAAAGGCGCTTCGCCCATACGCAAGACCTGCGGTCGAATTTCAGCCAGCCAGTTTTGCAGCAAAACTAAGTAAGTCACCTGATCCTCAGGCGAAGTCGCGGGATCGGCTAAAGAATTTATCGCTCTGCTAATAGTTGTCCTTAAAATATCATGCCACTGTTCATCTGATTCGGCCGAGCGATTGATTCCGGCGACCAATCGGCCAACGGTGTCGTCTTCGTTCGGACGCGATAAACTGATCGTCAATGCATCGACGGCTTTTCCGATATTTTCTGAAGATTTGAAGGCATTGACACGGGCATCAATCAAATCGGTCATGTCATCTATGTCCATCAATTTTAAACGTGCATAACTGTATTGCAGCTTCGACTGATTTGCCTGTACCGGATGGGTCGTACAAGATTGGAAAAATAGAAGACTCAAAGCTAAAACAACAATGGATTTTGACATGTCACAATCATATCGAGTTTTACAAGTTGCGTTGAGTATGAAAAATCAGACCTAGACTTCAGTCAGGCGTCAAACTCGACTTAAAAAAAAGTGACGCCCCATAGAGCCCTATGACACACTTAGAGCGTTCATAAATTAACAACAAAATTCGTTTAACCTTACGGAGGCCCGATGAAAACATCACGAATTCTTTCTACACTTACTTTTGTTGCAGCCGCATTGACATTGTCAGCGTGCGCACCATCAGCAAAACAATTAAAAGAAGCGATCGAAAAAGATCCTTCCATCGTATTTACAGCGATCGAAAAAGATCCTGTTAAATTCATCGAAGTAGTTAACAAAGCGGCACAAGATGCACAACGTACTGCGGGCGAACGCGCTCAAGAAGACGAGAAAAAATCTCGTGATGAAGAGTATAAAAACCCTCTTAAGCCTGAAGTTCAAGACGGCCGCGTCATCTTCGGTAAAAAAGATGCTCCTGTGACGATCGTTGAATACTCTGACTTCCAATGCCCGTTCTGCTCTAAAGGCTACCAAACTATGCGCCAAGTAGAAAAAGAGTACGGCGATAAAGTTCGTATCGTGTTCAAACATTTACCTTTGGATTTCCATCCGTTAGCAATGCCTGCTGCTCGTCACTTCGAAGCGATCGCTATGCAAAGTCATGAAAAAGCAGAAAAATTTCATAACATGGTTTTTGAAAGCCAAGCGCAAATGAAAGATAAAGGCGAAAAATTATTTGCTGAAATCGAGAAAAAATTAGGCGTTGATATGAAAAAACTTGAAGCTGATTTGAAAAGTGATGCCGTCACTAAAAACATCGATTCAGACATGGCTGAAGCCAAAAAATTCAACATGAGCGGTACTCCGGGCTTCATCATTAATGGTGTGGCATTACGTGGTGCTTACCCGTTCAGCGAATTCAAAACGATCATCGATCAGCACTTAGCTGCTAAAAAATAAGCTTATAATTTAAGCATTAAATCTAAAACTGGGGTCAATTGGATAACAATTGCCCCTTTTTTTATAGCCTCGACCTAGGCCCGGCAATTGCTTTAGTCCCCCTTGTCTATATAAAGGTGGAC
>JANPAD010000195.1:0-2167 GCA_031429735.1 Bdellovibrio sp.
AGCACTCGTTAGTAAAGCCGTTAAAGCTCCCGAAAAAAATATTCAACTCATCCGGCAAGCCATAGCCTCGAATGAGTTTCCAAACTTAGTCGCAAGAATTATTAAGGCTGGCGGAGATTTAAAAAAATTTACATACGGTGATATATGAATAGTAAAAAATTGATAGAACAAATTAAAAAAGCAGCTCTTAAAGACGATAAAAATCGCAAAGATCTTCGTTACAAAAAAGCAATGGCCTTCTTAGTTAGAAAAGGTTTTTTGAAAACAAATATGAATTTTGAAAACTATTATCAGGCAAAAATAAAAATTAAAGATTTGATTTGGGCTGGACAAAATGTAGAGCCTCGAATTCTTGAAGTCTTGCCCGCTGCCGCAGCTCGTTTACCCAGAGCTTTCATTTTTGACACAACCAAAGACACAATAGCCCTTCAAAAAGTCGTTATTGACTTAAACGAAAATAAAGCCAAAGGAGCTGATTTCTTAAAAGTGCCTTACGAAAAAATTAAAGTTTGGATGAATTTGACATTAAACGATGGGCGCACAAAAATTGCTGAAAATAAAAAAATTATGCGCACCTTTAGGCTAAAGCCCGAAACCATTCATAAAATAGAACTTCTTAAAAAGAAAAATGGAACCAGTGAGGCAACTGTAATTGAGAGCTTAGTCGAAAAAGCGATTCTTTAGTTCGAGAAACGAATTTGGTGCCCTCAACATCACCGAGTATCGAACCGCAATTATGGAGATCTGCGGTTTAACTCGATCTGAGGCTTAATGCAAGAGCCCTTACCCACCCGATTCTCGAACTAATTGCCCCATAGAGAAATATGAGCGACTATGGCTCGGATGAAAAATTCAATTCTCTTTCTTTTATTTATCACTGCCGGAGTTGTATTTTATTTTTTTCGTCACCCAAGTGATCTCGCTACCAACAAGGTACAAACTGCTGCTCGAAACGACCCGGATGAAATCCCTACCGCGAAACAAACCATAAAGCCTATTGAAACCACCTCGCCTGCAGTTTCTTCCGCTCCACAGGCAACTCAGACAGAAAATGCTTCTAGCTTTACTCCAGTATCTTCAATTAGTAGCGATCCAGTAGCGGAGAATATTTCAAATACACCACCCACTCGGAGTCTTCCTTCAAGTCACATTAAATTGTTCACAGATCTAGCTCAGACCGCGAAGGGTGAAGTAATTCATACCAGTGCGGATCTACTTAACGGTCTACAAAATATCAATGAGTTCCGCCCCAATGCCACCGAATCGGTTTGGAACGGAAACTATATTGGAGAAATCGGATGGTCAGATCGAGCCCCAGACAGCCGTCTCAAACCTTGGCCGGCATTAATTAATCTCGAGTTCAAGAGACCAAACGAAGCCTCTCCTCTAACTTGTTTTGGTATTTTGCGTAACCAGCGTCTTCTTCGCTTTACAAAGGCAAGTGGAAAATTTGTGCCCATGTCAGATCCGAAAAGAAATAACTATTTTGTTTTCCGAGTAGGCGACACTCATTACTTACAGATTATCTTAAGCGATGATCTTCAGGGTTTAGCCGCAACATCCTATATTGACGATCCTGAAAAGGGATTGATCGCTATGTCTTACGGATTATTCAGGAAAAACAAATCACCGACTCCTGAGGAAGCCTCATGCGAATGATTTTAAAATAGAGACGAATTTTTAGTTTAATTTAATTTGTAACTTAGGGCGAGCACCCTAGAATAACTAATTTTCGAGAGACAACTCTTTGTCACTTATCAATATTAAGTCCCTTGAGTAAGGCAACCATTAAATTAGTGTTGCTTCCATCATTGTTTAACAGTCCAAAATCACGATCATGTATTTTCCCATCGGTCTTAAAAGCTTGCCAAGCGATTGCAAATTCAAGCGAACCATTGTTTAATAGCTCTGTTATTTCACTAACTGTCCTTGTCATCATTTGGTCGGCTGTAAATGTCTGTCCTGATATTCTGTACTTTGTCTCTCTCTGAAACCCAAATTCCGATATACCAACATGATGGCCCGCAGCTTGCTTAAGAATTGTGGAAAATTCGGCATGAAGAGTTCCTAAATTTGTACTTTCATAGGCTGAATAGAGAAGCACGTCGAACAGTTCTGGATGTTTTGGAAATAAATCAAAAATAACTGAAGGATACCCAAGGTCATG
>JANPAD010000196.1:0-4974 GCA_031429735.1 Bdellovibrio sp.
AAAACACCTAAAAGGAGACAGAATGAAACCATTACTAATCGCGATGATGATATTTTACGCACAACTCGGCCACACCCAAACGGCCCCTTTCGATAAGCTGAAGAAGCTTTATGAAACCTCAGCCGCTCCCAAAAGCCTTGCCGCAGCCGAAACCGCAGTGGCCAGCATGACGAATTGTGCAGAGGCCAACTCCGCTTCACCCGGTCAACTCAGCTCACCAAATCGATTACAAGTATTGTCTTATTCTACTCCTGATCAGGGACCTGAATTTCCGAGCCTAACGACCCGGCTGATAGCCGTTTTAGAAGTAGGCATGGACACTCCAAGTGCCAGCAGTGCAATGGACGATTACCGACCGGTACTCAGCGCTCAAGAGTTACAGCTCGATACCAGAGTATACAGCACTCGCTATAAATGCTCAGGATCGATTGATGATGACATTTGTTGGGACGAAGTTAGAACTGCAAACGCCAAGTTGAATATCAAGCTTTCGCCGAAATATGTTCTTTATCAATTAGATCGTGATACTTACGGTTATTGCTGGAAGCAATAGTGATTATTTCGAAGAGGCCTTATATTAAGGCCTCTTGTTAAGGATACAGTTCAATTTGCTTGTTAATCCATTCAAGTTGATTGCTTACTTTGGCATAGACTCCATATTTATAAGCACGCGCGCATCCCTTACCCCAACTGACCACACCAATCAGAAGTGGTCGACCTTCTGATTGAACGAACAGAGGGCCGCCGCTGTCGCCGCTGCAAGAGTCTTTGTCGCCCGTTTTAAAGCCGGCGCACATCATGCGGTCGGTGATACGTTTGTTGTAAGCCAAAATGTCGTTACATTGAATTTGCGAAACAAGCGGCAGTTCAACCTTTTGTAAAATATCGGGCTTTTTAATTGAAGTCTCACCTAAAACACCCCAGCCCGCAGTGGTCGCAATAATCGGCTCTACAGCTCCTTCAATATCAATCTCTTCAGAATTCAGTTCGACTGGTATAGTCGTCGAATTTGCGCTTAGTTTAATTAAGGCGAAATCATAGTCTTTGTTGATTTCACGATACGACGGGTGAGCAATCACTTTAAGTGCCGTAAAAGTTTCGGCATTGGTTAGCTTTTTTTGATTGTAAGCACCCACGACAATCTTATTTTTCTTGTACCAATCCGTCACACAATGGGCTGCGGTTAAAACCCAATTCGGTCGAATAAGCGAAGCGCCGCAAAAGGGCTCGCCACCAACCAACTGAAGCGAGGCAACAAACGGCACTTCGCCTTCATTTGCATCGTCCCCGCCCACAATTTCAACTAAGGACCGATCAGAAGGTTTCAGTGTGGGAGCATGAACCAATTCAATTTGAGCATTGCAAAGAGAGGCATTTAGACTAAGAGCTACGACAAATGGAAATGAAATGGATTGGATTTTCATGTCATCGCAGTAGCATGCAAGGCATCTGAAGCCAAAAGCTTAAAATGGCTTTAAATTTTTTTCATGATTGAAAATCCCATCAAATCCCGTCATTTTCTCAAGTGGCTTTCAGATGCTTTGCATTGGCTGTTCAGTTAAGTTCCCTTTAACGGGCCTTGCGCCCATAAAATCTTTTAAAGGGGATATCTCATGTTACACAAGAATTTTTCAAGAAGAGGTCTTTTGCAAACGATGGCTTTAACTGCAGCGGCGATGTTGCCGGCGGTGGCGCTGGCACAAACAGCCGTTCCGGGTCAACCGCAATGCCCACAGCCGAAAGTGAAAGTCATTGTGTCGGAAATTTCAAACAATCATGGTCATGCCTTTACGGTTTCGCTGAGCGATCTCGTCAAAAGTGCCAACACAGGGTTTTCAATTCAGGGTACAAGCGGTCATCCACACGCAATTTCAGTTGATAACAATGCAATCGTGGCGTTGATGCAAGGGCAGGTCGTGACGTTGAACTCAACGCTCGTTGCAGGCCATGCACATCAGGTTGTTTTAAAACTGATCGAACAGTGATGCTCATATAAAAAAACCCCGAGGCGATGAGCCTCAGGGTTTCCCGACATAGAACTATGGAGTTACTGGGTTAATGAAGCGCTATTAGCGCTTCATTTGGATCACTTCGCTTAACAACTCATCGGCTGTTGAAACCGTTTTCGCATTCGCTTGGAACGCACGTTGTTGCGTGATCATGCTAACGAATTCAGAAGCGATATCAACTGTTGAACGCTCAAGTGATTTCGCCATGATCGAACCGCGGCCCGCTTGACGTGCGCCACCTAATGAAGGCTCGCCTGAATCGCGTGATTGTTTGAACAAGTTGCCACCGTTTTTAAATAATGCTTCCGGATTTTCAAACTTCGCCAGCAACACTTGGCCTAAATCCAAAACTTTACCGTTCGAGTAAGAAACCGTTAAAACACCTTTATCATCGAATGAAAGATTTGTAACAGAACCGGCTGAAGAACCGTCTTGTGACCATTTGATCACGTCGGACTCTTTACCGAATTGTTTTGTGCCTTCACCTTTACCACCGGCTGCAATTGCATCACCGAAGTTCATTTTGATTTGTTGATCTTGCTTAGCACCGTTCGTGAAGTTGAACGCTTGTTGAGTTGTTTCTTGAGTGTTCAGTTTACCGTCTTCAGTAAATTGCAATTTACCTTCGCAAACTTGACCCATTTCTTGATCTGGCGGAGTGCCTTCAACTTCTTTACCGTCAACTAAGCCTTTGTAAGTCCATGTGCGGTCTTGGCCTTTGTTGAAGAAGACGTTCATCACGTGTTTGTTACCTTGAGAATCGAAGATTTCAACGGCCGTTGCAAAATCTGAAGTTTTATACGGATCTTTTGCGTCAAATGTTTTTGCATCGCTGATCGCGCGAGAATCTAAATTTAAATCGAGGTTAACTTCTTTAGTCGGTTGCGCGTTAACTAAAGCATTTGGAAATTTGATATCGCCTTGGCGATTTTCAATTTTTCCACGATCATCAGCCAAGAAACCTTGTACTTTCTGACCACTTTTGTTAACCAAGAAACCGTCTTTATCGAAAGTGAAAGATCCGTCACGAGTATAGCTTACACCTTGGTGGCCTTTAACTTGGAAATAACCGTCACCATTGATCGCCAGATCTGTTCCGCGTTCAGTGTTGTCGATATTACCTTGAATCAGTAAAGGGTTAATAGCGCCGATACGCACACCACGACCCATTTGGTTACCGCCGTCGATACCTTTAACGTTTCGAGACATGATGTCTTCGAACTCGGCACGTGACGCTTTAAAACCTGTCGTGTTTGAGTTGGCGATATTATCTGCGATAACGCTTAAGCCTTCGCCCTGCGCATTCAAACCAGATACACCTGTCCACATTGATGATAAGATACCCATTATGACCTCCATGTCATGTTGATAAGCCGTCATCGGCTTATCTATTTTTAAGGAATCAGTTTGTCGTTAACTGATTCCGTTATGAAGGGCCCCCTCTACGAGGACCAGCCCTAAAATCTAAAACTAACTCTAAATCACTATTGTGCTATCGATGTTCGTGAACACATTTTCTTTTAATGCGTTCTTGTCCATCACAGTCACGACCGTGTTGTTCTTCACACTCACGATCAAGGCCGATGAATCCATTAACACTAATGTATCCTTCGAACCCTTAGCGGCGGCTTTTTTAACCGCTTCACCCAATCTTGTCATTTCATCCGGAGAATAACTTATTCCCCTTGATTGCATGCGCTCGATCGCGTGATTCGAAAACTTCAGTTGAGTTGCTCCCGGTGCCTGTGTCAGCTTCGGTTCGATAACCGGGGCTTTCACTTGATCGGTCTTGAGCGCCTCGCCTAAGGCTTCCTTGAAATTCGGCCCTACGACTTCGCCGGATTTTTTAATCTCCGTCGGCTTCGTGGGGATCAGATTCTGAATTCGATCCAACCCATTCATCAGGGCTTGGTTCGATGTCTTCATCTTATCCATCTACTTCATCTCCTTTTGCAACTTGTCCATGAGCCCACGAGACATTGCTACTTGGGTCATCACGTCACTTGCACCGTTCTGCTTTTGCATCGCCAGAGCGTCAGATGAAGTATCCGTTTCTTTCTTAATACTAGTTTGCGTTACGTCACCTGTGTTTTTCAAGTCAAGGCTAGTCTGATTTTTTAAATTCTGGTCAAGAGGCTTAGCACTTGAGTCTGTAATCTGACCTATGTCCCTCATCTTGATACTCTGACTTCCGACTTGAAATACAGGGCCTTCGGCTGAAAAGCTGAGTCCTGTGATCTCGCCCTTGAAGGCTGTGTTCACGGGAATCTTGCTGCCCTGATTATTTTTGGCTTCAACCTGGAAAACATATTCGCCCGGAGGTTGCTTCGCGCCGCCTTCGTTCGCACCGTTCCAACTTATTTTATTTGCACCCATTTTAATATCGTTCAATTTGTATTCACGAATCAACTCACCCTTTGCACTTAACAATTTCACCGTCGCTTCACTTGCGTCTTGCGGCAGATTGAAATTGAAATCGTGCTCTTTATCGAATGGTGAACGTGTCACACGCGAAGAATCGCCGGCCACGGTTTTGCCGATCAGATTCAACGCCTGAAAATTTTCAGGTTGTGCTGTTTTACCTTCGAGTTTAGTCAGTGTCGTATTCATGTTCGTCATTTGCTCTAAAGACGAGAACTGCGCAAGCTGTGCGGCCATCTCATGATTCTTCAACGGATTCATCGGATCCTGATTTTTCAACTGGGCAAGCATCAGTTTGAAAAACGCATCTTTATCCATCGCTGAATTACCATGCCCGGCTACACGTTTACGATCGTCGACCCAGTTTTTATCGGCCGCTTTATTCAAGACGGCCTTTAAATCTGAATCTCCGATTTTTTCTTTATCTTTGACCGACAATGACGACACTGAGGTATCTGTTGCAGACGGTTGAACGTCTGTCCAATTTTTAGTTCCTGTTTTAACCGACATACCTGCTGCCATGTTCACTCCTCGCTATGCGACT
>JANPAD010000197.1:0-2788 GCA_031429735.1 Bdellovibrio sp.
TGCAACTAGCTGCGAAAAAATGGGCCTTTCTAAACACTAATAATGATCGAGGAAACTATGAAATTTCACAAAATGTATTTAATGCTGTTGCTTCTATCTAGCTCTCTCGCTTTCGCCGGCACGGATGTTCAGTTTCTTGAAGAGATGACCATGCATCACCAGCAAGCTGTCCATATGGCCACAATGGCGGATAAAAAATTGTCTTCTTCACAGATAAAGAAAATGAATAGAAAGATAATGAAAGATCAAAAAAAAGATATTTCCCGCATGGCGAAGTGGAAAAAAGAACTTAGTGCAGGCACGACTACAGCTAAGGATAAAGATGCAGGCATGAATATGCCGATGGATATGAGCATGACAGAAATGAATAATTTAAAAAGAAAAGATTTCGACGCCAAGTATTTAGAAATGATGTCAGCTCATCATGGGCAGGCTGTCAGCATGGTTCAAAAGTATCTTGCTGACCTAAGCAATCCCAATATCAAAAGTTTTGCTGAGAAGACGGCTAAAACACAGGAATCCGAAATAGAAAAAATGTCTAAAATGAAAAAAGATATTTCCGGCCAATAGAGGGGGCTTGCTATCCGATGGATGATACGGCAATGAGCATGTGGATTCTTCATGGAAATGCTTTTACCGTACAGAGTTTTCAACTCGAACGCAGAGGTGAAAATAGGCTGTCATTTCCAAATATGTCAGCTTTTCCAGTGGGTTGTGAAGCGTAAAACGCAGTCTTTTGAGGTCCCTGACTGCCGCTAATCTGATAATTAAAGCTACTTAGAGAGGCCTCCTCCGTCACCTCCAAAATTATTTTAAAAAGGCTCTCCTTTTTTAATGGTTGGTAATTTCAAAAAGTCTTTCAAGAATAAGCATTTAAGGTTCTTAATCTGTAATTTTCAATGATCTTATATCGTTTTTTGATTGATATCTTGTGCGTTTTCATTTGCCGCACAAGAAAAGACATTAGGTTTGGAGAGCCGGCTTAACGTCGTCTCTTTTCAATGGATTTTTTGGAGTTTTGGAAATTGTATCGGATTTCAACTCTTTGCCACTTCTTTTAATGCCATCTAGCTTAGTACGTTTGAGCATCAAAGCATTAGCCGCTACGATCAAGGTACTGCCAGACATCGATAATGCTGCGACTTCAGGACTGAGAGTGAATGGATAAAGAACGCCGGCGGCCAGCGGGAATGCAATAAGATTGTAGCCAACGGCCCACCATAGATTTTGATGCATCTTTCGAAGTGTGGCGCGCGATAGTTCGATTGCGCCGACTATATCATAGGGATCACTTTTCATCAGGACGACATCCGCACTTTCCATTGCGACGTCAGTCCCGGCACCAATAGCAAATCCAACATCGGCTTGAGTCAACGCGGGTGCATCGTTAACACCGTCTCCAACCATACCGACTTTTTTACCAGTCGCTTGAAGCTCTTTTACTTTTTCTGCTTTTTTGGCCGGTAATACTTCGGCCATCACGGTCTTGATTCCGAGATCAGCGGCAATGCGTTTTGCCGTGGCGGCGTTATCACCAGTGAGCATCACGACTTCGATATTTTGTTCGCGCAGTTTTGCAACGGCAGCCTTAGAAGTCGGTCGAATCGCATCGGCAATGGCGATAAGGCCAATCACTTGAGCCGCCTGTGAAACGTGAACAACGGTGCGGCCGTCGGATTGCAACCTTGTTGCTTCTGCTTCGAGTTGACCAAGTGCTAGTTTTTGTGTGTCCATGAGTAAACGATTTCCAAGAAAAACGGTTCCAGATGCAGTTTCGGCCCGCGCACCCATACCATCGAGGCTTTCAAATTGAGTTGGTGCGGTAATTTTCAAATTCGAGGCTCGACGAACAATAGCTTGGGCCAATGGATGAGCTGACCCTTGCTCAACGGCAGCAGCTGCGCTTAGCAAAACATCTTCGGTGATTCCATCTGCTGTTATTATTTCCACAACTTCGGGTTGGCCAACGGTGAGTGTGCCTGTCTTATCAAAAACTATGACGTTTAATTTTGTAGCCTCTTCAAGGGCAGAAGCATTTTTAAATAAAATTCCATTCATTGCACCTAAACCAGTACTGACCATAATGGCCATTGGTGTTGCCAGCCCCAAGGCATCTGGACAGGCGATAACAAAAACGGTGATAGCCATAGTTACTGAAAAAAGAAGAGATTGTTCGACCCACCAGAACCAAACGGAAAATGTCGTAAGCCCTATCGCCATCGCAGCAATGACAAGCCATTGCGCGGCTCTATCGGCTAAAAGTTGTGCCGGAGCTTTTGAATTTTGAGCTTCTTGCACTAACTTTACAATTTGCGCAAGGGCCGAGTCCGCTCCCACTTTTGTAGCCTTGTAACGAAAGCTTCCACTTTTATTTATTGTTGCGCCGACGACCGATGATCCTGGAATTTTTTTTACGGGCATCGATTCGCCAGTCAGCATTGATTCATCTACTAATGATTCCCCAGTCTCGACTGTGCCATCAACAGGAATTTTGCCGCCAGGACGGATGACGACAATCTCACCGGCCAAAACTTCAGCTGTCGGAACTTCGACTTCAGCGCCATTGCGAAAGACCGAGGCCTTTGCGGGGGTTAGATTCATCAAGGCCTTGATTGCAGATGAGGCTCCTGCGCGTGCGCGCATTTCTAACCAATGACCAAGTAAAATAAAAACTAAAAGAACCGATACAGCTTCAAAAAACTGTCCGGCTTCTTTGAAAAAAAATGTGGATCCGACGCTAAATACATACCCGGTGCCAACGCTCAAAACGATCAGCGCAGACATGCAA
>JANPAD010000198.1:0-9501 GCA_031429735.1 Bdellovibrio sp.
TGTTTGCGACTTTTATTCCGGGCCTTGGTGTGCGGGTAGGCGGAGCTCTCCGCTGGATTCAACTGCCTTTCGGTATCCGATTTGAGCCTTCCGAAATGGCTAAAATTTCTTTTTGCTTTTTATTTGCCAGTCTTGTTTGCCGTGAAGAAAATATGTTGGGCCGTTTTAAATGGGGCTATATTATTTTGGCTATTTTAATTCCGCTTGGAATATTAAATGTTCAGCACGATTTCGGTAGCCTGGTGATCATCAGTCTTGTGGGCGTCGCTTTGCTTTTCACTTTCGGCATGAATTTAAAATGGTTGGCTGCAGCGGGCGTCGCGGTTCTTCCGGTTTTCTATTTCGCGATCTGGAGCTACCCTTACCGTCGTGCGCGTATTGAAGCCTTTTTAGACCCCTGGTCAGACCCCGCTAAAAAAGGTTTTCAGGTTATTCAGAGTATGTTGTCCGTTCACTCCGGTGGCTTGACCGGCGTAGGCCTTGGCCAAGGACAGGGTAAATTATTTTTCTTACCCGAAGCGCATACAGACTTTACGATGGCCGTCTTCTTTGAAGAAATGGGTTTTATCGGAGTTGTTGCTATTTTAGCGCTGTACGGCTTTGTGATTTTTAAGGGTTTTCAGGTTGCAATCAAAACACAGGACGTCTTTAAAAAAACTTTAGTTCTGGGTCTCATCACGACGTTTGCTTTTTCTGTTTTTATTAATGTCGGCGTGGTCATGGGTTTGGTGCCGACAAAAGGTTTGACCATGCCCTTTATGAGTTACGGCGGCAGCTCGCTCATGGTTCTCAGTTTTCTTTTCGGTATGATTCTCAACATTGAAATGGCTGAAAACGAAATAGCCGGTTCTTCGCAGCCGCGCTTTCGCTCATGACAGCTGCGTACGGAAAAGATTCAAAAAAAACGGTGATGATTGCGGGTGGCGGTACAGGCGGACATATTTATCCGGCGGTCGCCATCGGCCGCGCCCTCAATAAAATTGATCCGCAAATTCAATTGCGCTTTGTCGGTACGGCAGAAGGCCTTGAGTCTAAAATCATGCAACGTGAGAACCTGTCACTTGATCTGATCAAAAGCGGAAAGCTTAATTTTTCAGGCAGTCCGCTTAAAAAAATCAAAACGATTTTTAAAATTCCGGTCGGTTTTGTGCAGTCTGTGGGTTTAATTCTGAAGTACAAGCCCTCTTACGTGCTGGGGGTCGGTGGTTATGCATCGGCTCCGTTTGTCTTGATGGCCGCCTTAATGGGGCGTCAAGTGGCCGTCTGGGAGCCTAACGCACACCCGGGAATGGCCAATCGTTGGCTCACGAAAGTGGTTAAAACAGCTTATTTAGTTTTCGAAAATTCAAAAAAATATTTAGCTTCAACTGATAATAAAGTTTTCGGAATGCCTTTGCGTGAAGAAATAGACTTGGCGGCTGATAGCAAAAAAGTGTTTAGCCCCGGCAAGCTGACGATACTTTGTTTCGGCGGCAGTCAGGGCAGTCAGTTTCTGAACGAAAAAATTTCAGATTTTGCCTTGGCCCATACCGGCTTACACGAGCAAATCCGAATTATTCATCAGACGGGCTCGCGAGATTTTAAAGCGATGCAAAAAAAATACGGTCATTTGCCTTTTGTTGAGCTTCACGAATTTATTTACGACATGCCTTTATATTACCGCCAGGCTGATGTCGCTTTTTGTCGTGGCGGTGCCAGTACAATTGCTGAAGTAGCCGCTTTCGGCATTGTACCGCTGATTGTTCCGTTGCCGGCCGCCGACGATCATCAACTACGTAATGCCGAAGTGGTCTTCAAGGCGGATGCAGGTTTTATTTTCGAGCAGAAAAAATTTGATGAAGACTTGTTCACGCGTACTATTTTTTCGCTTCTTAACGACGTGTTAATTCGTCAGCGTCTGTCTGAAAACATCAAGCAGCTTGCGCCGCAAGGTGCGGCACGCTTAATTGCCGAAGACATCCTCAAACAAATGTTGTAATTCAAGCTGCACGAAGGTCGTGTTTTGCAGTCACTACCAGCTGGTTAAAGGTTTGTATTTTCGAACTTCAAGCCAGGTTCTTACTTTTTTCAAGCTATCAAACAAGTTCTATTATAATCTGATAACGAGTATTTCTATTTAACGGGAGAGTTATGAGTAACTTTATGGCATCAAATATTGTCGGAAGAAATTTACCTGCAAATACAATTGGTGCTCTGGTAAAGCAAAATTCTCAAATGATCGTCTTTTTGCGCCATCTCGGATGCAGTTTAAGTATGCAATTGGTACACGATATTAAGAAACTAGAAATCCAATACAAAGTGGCTTTCCCGATTACATTTGCATGTCAGGGATCGCGCGCCTACTGCGATCATTTCTGGAATAGAAAGTTTCCGACGGCACAAGTGATTTATGATACTAATTTGACTCTTGCGAGAGGATTCGGATTAAAAGAAGGTACACTTAGTCACGTGATTAATTTGGGTTCGGCAATGTGTACAATTAAGGCCATGGCCAAAGGGCATTTTCCGACTGTGCTTAAAGGTAATGTTTTTATGTTGCCCGGGGTATTTGTCTATGTTGAAGGAGCTCGTGTGTATTCGCATATTGCACAGACGGCTAGCGACATGCCTGAGTTTGAAAATCTTGTGACGACCTATTTGTCTGACGCTGTTTCTTCAGTGAGCGAGTCGTCGAAGAAAGCTGTTTAATTCAACCTGTTTTTAAAGCTTTGAGAACCACATTTTTGATGAGGTCTTCGAAGTCCGGCATATCTGATGCCGAATTTGCAATATGACTGAAAACGCGCTGTCCATCTTGATAAATAAAAGCACCCGGCAACATAAATACATTTCCCTTCGAACCTGTCGGAAAATGTCCGTTAGCCATAGCTTTCAGAGAACACATCGCCGCCTGTGGATTGAGAACTTCAGTAACTGTGCCTTCTTTAAGACCGAACATCTTTGAAAACTTTAAATCGGTGTCGTAAACGACGGCGGTATCCGGATATTTTGATGTCCAGAAATGATCATTGTAATTTTTTGAACCCTGAGAAAAATAAGTCACAGGCAGTTTGACGTTGTGGCGTTGTTCAATTTTAGCGAAATCAGCAATCAGACTGAGGCTTAGATTGCATCCTAAATGACGCAGAAAAATTAGGATCTGAATATCGGAGTTGATCAGCTCGGTTAAATTTTTATAATTTAAATTACGACCTAGCATTATTTGATTGTATGTAGACATAAGATCTCCCTCAACACTTATCGGTTTTGCCGCATCTAAAATGAAAAGTTTTATCAAAAAGTCACGTCAGTGCTTAAAGGTCTGAGCCGGCTCTACTAAAGCCTAGACAAAACTACGCCCGCGGGTCATATTTTAAAGCATGAAATCTGAGTTCAACGGCCTCGAAAAAGCAAAATTTCATTTCATCGGAATCGGTGGAATCGGCATGTGCGGTTTAGCTGAACTTCTTCACAATATGGGTGCTACCGTGACTGGATCGGATGCCGGTGAAAATGCAAATACCGAGCGGCTTAAAAGCCTGGGTGTTCAGGTTTACAAAGGACACGCGGCTGAAAATGTCGGCTTGGCCAATGTGGTCGTTTACTCCAGTGCGATCTCGGCGGCGAACCCTGAAATCATTCAGGCTCGTGCGCAGGACATTCCGCTCATTCAACGTGCCGAGGCCTTGGCTGAAATCATGCGTTTGAAGCGCGGTGTAGCCGTTGCTGGAACGCATGGAAAAACGACAACGACCAGCATGGCTTCATCTATTTTTTTAGAGGCCGGCCAAAACCCCACGATTATCGTGGGTGGACGGTTTGAGCGTATTCAGTCAACCGCACTTTTGGGTAAAGGCGATTGGCTGATTGCTGAAGCCGATGAAAGCGACGGAAGTTTTCAGAAACTTTCTCCTGAAATTTCAATTATTACGAATATTGATGCCGACCACATGGATCACTACAAGACTTTTGAAAATCTGAAAAAAGCATTTTTGGATTTTGCGAATCGTATTCCGTTTTACGGCTTGGTGGTTGTCTGCGGCGATGATCCGATGGTACACGAACTATTTTCTAATTTTTCAAAGCGTATTTCTTTTTACGGCTTTGACCTTAAAAATGACTACATCCTTGAAGGTGAAAAAGGTCAGTACAATATCTACAAGAACAATCAGGTCAGCGGCGAAAAAAAACTGTTGGGGGCCTTTAAATTGAATGTGCCGGGTCGGCATAATGCCTTGAATGCCGCGGCCAGTCTGGTGGCTTCAATGGCTGCCGGAGTCAGTTTTGAAAAATGCGCTTTGGGCCTTGAAAAGTTTGAAGGGGTGGACCGCCGCTTTCATTTCAAAGGCGAAGTGAGCCAAGTTAAAGTTTACGACGATTACGGTCATCACCCCACAGAAGTGCGCGCGACATTACAAGCTTTTCGTGAAAAATTTCCTGACCAGCGTGTGGTGGTTTATTTTCAACCACATCGTTATTCTCGGACCGAGCTCTGCTGGTCAGACTTTAAAACCTGCTTCGGCCAAGCGGATGTTTTGTTTTTAGGTGATGTGTATGCGGCGGGCGAAGCACCCATTCCCGGAATTAATTCTGAAAAACTTCTGACTGAAATTAATCATCAGCGCGGGTTTTTCTCGCCGAAAGAAATGGAACAGTCTTTAAAAATTGCCGAAGAGCTTCGCGCTGGAGATGTGTTTTTAACATTAGGCGCCGGCGACGGCTGGAAGCTGGGCTTAGATGTCATCGAACATCTTACAAAACGTTAAACTTGCGCCCTATACGTCATGGGTGATCGGTGGCCTAGCCGAACACTTTGCGCTGCCCACAAATTATGATGAACTTCGTGAGCTTTTAAAATGGGCTACGGCTCATCATCAACCCGTGACGATCTTGGGTGGCGGTTCGAACGTTCTGATTTCAGATCATGGCGTCAAGGGCCTGACCATCTGTTTTAAGAAATTTTCTTCTCTGCGGTCTGAAATTAAAGACGGGCGATTGTATATAAAGTGTCTGGCGGGCACGGGGAAGTCTGACCTTCTGAAGCTTTTTTTAAAACACCAATTGCCACCCGCTCTTTTTATGGCGGGCTTACCCGGTGACGTTGGCGGCGGAATTGTGATGAACGCCGGTGTGGCTGAAATGTATAAGCCGCGTGAGTTTATGGAAATTGTCGATTCAATTGAAGTGATGACTGCGGCAGGTGATGTGCTTGAAATTAAAAAAGAAAATTTGACGGTGAAATACCGCCACACCGAAGGCTGGCGGCCGCACATTGTGGTCGGTGCGAACATCAGTTGTCAGATGCTTCAAGACCACGATGTGCTAGCGAAGGTGCGCGAAGCGAACAAAGTACGTTCAAGCAAGCAGCCTTTAGACAAACCCAGTTGCGGCTCTGTTTTTAAAAACCCTGAAGGTTATAAGGTAGCTCAATTGATTGATCAGTGCGGGCTTAAAGGCTTTCAGATCGGGCAGGCCCAGGTTTCTTTAAAGCACGCCAATTTTATCGTGAACCTAGGTGAAGCGACAGCACATGACACGTGGGAGCTGATTCTGCATGTGCAGCAAGCCGTTAAAGTAAAGTGCGGTGTTCAAATCACGACCGAGGTTGTTCGCCTCGGTGAATGGAATTGAGTCGTGTATTTTTGTTTGCAAATTATTTGACGTTACAAACCGGCGCAAGTTTTTGAATTAAAGCCGCATTAAAAGACGGGTCTGCTTCAGTTACTTTCGCTTCGAATTTTTCTTTAATCTCTTTTAAAATAATGTCGCCGATCATTTTGAGCTTACGACTTCTTTCTTCTTGAGTTTTAGGCCAGCAAGACTCTTGACCCAGAAAAGTTCGCGCCGGTCCGAAAAGGCCGTGTGGAGTTCGATCCGACCAACCTTCAACTTTGTTGTCTGCTGCAAAATCGCGACAGGCTAACGGGTGCGGCGCTAAAGAGTTGTGTTGAACGTTTGGGTTATCGAGAGCCGTGAAAACCGCAGAGCGATCCTGTGTGTGATAAACGGCAATCACGTCAGCGTAAAGCTCGTTGTAAGGTAAAGAAAGAATGTATAGACGCTTCAGTTCCGGAGTGTCGATAATTTTTTTATCGAGAGCTTTTTGTTGGTCATGTAATTGAGCCGTCACCGCTTTTGAGGGGTGTTCGCGCAGAATTTTCAGATCAATGTCGGATATCTGATTTTTGATTTTATTAATTTCAGAGTAGAGCGGAATGGCGGCTACGGCGATTTGATCAAAAACCGCGTGACCGTACTCGTGGGAAAAAACGGATTCAATTTCGATGAGTCCCTTCATGTAAGGATTCAAACCGAAACCGTTGGTAAATTCCATGGTGCGCGGCAGGTACATCAGTTTGCCCCCATCGAAAGAGGCGTTATCTGAAGCCGGCAGCACGATGGCTTCAATTGAAACTTGGGCCAAGCCGTAACTGTCGATATCGTTGGCCGCATCGATCAAGGGTTGGTTGTAGGCCGGATCATTGGGCTTCTCGTTAAAGTCATAGTCGGTATGGTAAAAGTGGGTTACATCGGCAGAGGCCAACGAAGCGGTCAGCAACATGCTCAAAAGCGTTACGGCATACTTATAGTTCATTTTTACGGCTCCTGAAGCTGAATTGGCGTCCTAGACCTTTGTCTTTATGCACTTTGAAAGCCAGCTTCATTAACTTTTTAGCGCTGAGGCAGGTGTCAACCGAGTCGACAGCGACATTTATCGAACTCTCAGAAGACGAAGGCTCATGTTTTCAACACAGGACACCGAATAGCATTTTAAGATGTTCAAGAAAATCAAAAAGAGCTGGCCGCACATGATCGGGGTTTTCTGCCTTGTGGCTATGTTTAATGCCTGCTCAATGACAGAATCTAAGATTAAATCTATCGTTGACCGCGAAATCGGTTCGTCTTTGATCGTCGAAAGAGCGCGTCTTGAGATCGAAAAACAAACCGGTAGAGGCGACTCAAAACTAAAATACAGTTTGCTCGAGCTTGTTAAAAACAAAATCAGCATTGAGTACACGGAAGTGATCGTTGAAGGCCGTCGCGGGCGTGTGCGCGTGCATGCGAGCATTCCGCGACTAGAAACTTTGGGGGCCTTGTTCTCTGAATCACGTAATATGGCAAAAGACAAAATGCTGAACATGACTGCGGCTGAATGGATCAAAGAAATCAATCGTAACAGCCGTCGCCCGGCCAGTGAAAATGACCTGCAAGTCGACACCTACGAATTCTATATCGACTTCGAAAAAAACAAAGACTGGGTTGCCGATCAAGAACAACTCAAAAAAGCCTACAGTCAAAAAAATCTGATCTATTAAACATGTTGTAATTTTTCGCTCAAACTGTCGATGCGTAGAACAGCTGACGCCTGATTTGTCATTCATTGGGTTGAAATGTCATTTATTCTCAATTTGAGTCAATTTCTTCGCTGTAGGCTGGAACATAATTTGAATAGAAGTGATTATATGAAAAATCACATACTCAAGTTGTTGACGGTCGTATTGTTTTTTATTCTTAATGTTTCTGTTTTACAAGCTGAGGTCGGAGAGAGTGGCGAACCAGTTTTTGCCTCAGAAGAGACCGAGAGCCCGGTCGCTAATAGTCACGTCGTTGTTGGTTCTGAAAATGAATCAGACGTACCAGGGACGATATCTGATGATGTAATGGATCAATCGGTTGCGGCCTTGACTACGGAAGGCCCGCAAGATGACTTCACATCACTTTTAGCGAACATAGCCGAAAACTACGGTTTACTGGCCGAAGCTGAAGGGTCACAATACAATCAAAGCGAAATAGATTTGAATTTCGAACAGCAGGAATTAGGTTACTCAAGGCCCGGAATGGAAAGCACTTTGCAAAAATCTATTGTTGTGAATGGCTTAGTTGATCGTCTATTTAAGAAATATGCGTCATCTCGTGATGTAAAAGGGTTTGAGCTCCCAAGCGAATTTTCAATTTTGGTTCGGTATCTCGAGGGGTACATCAAAGGTAATGCGAAACGTGATGCAGAGTCGGTCAATGGTATGAATCACCACAGCTTGGCTGTTAATGTGCTGCGTGCTTCTTTTTGTTTTGGTAATGATCCATTTATGATTGCTTCAAAGATGCGACGTGAAACCGGCTTCAGAAGGTTATCAATCAGTCCGACGGGCGCGGTCGGTTTTTCTCAAATGACCGGTGACGGAATTGCAGAAGTGAACGATCAAATGGCTGTGAACGGCCAAAGACTTGTCAAAAAACGTATGCAGAGTGTATCAACGCCGAATGCAAGAAGTGAATTTTTGCAGGCGATTCGTTGCTTTACGGGTCTTGATTCTAATCAGTGGACTTTTCCGTCTGGAACGAACGAGCAGATCAAGGCTCGACTGAGAAATAGCTGGGCATGGGATATGATATTTGGACAAACGATGATCAAAGCGATTGTGAGCTGGGCTATGGCGAGCGGGCAATTTGCAGACAATGCTCATGGTAAAACTTTGGCTTATCGTGAAACCTTCGCACGTTACAACGGCGATGATAAGCCGACGCAACCTATTTGCATGCGTGCGGCAGTTCTATCAAAACTGCCGCCTGCTCAAAGAAGTAGTGGGTTCGTTCCGTCTGTACCTATGCGTGATGAATACGCCTGCGATTCGATCCAACAATTTCAACGCATGAGCGATCAATGGAATACTTTCAATCGAAAAAACAACCCGCAGCCTCGAATGGCCATAACTCCAGAAGGGCTTAGTCATGACGGATAGATTCTGAAGTTTAATGAAACTTGGCCTCAAAGGTTTCTTGTAGTCCAGACTGTATCCACTCTTGGTGCGCGGGCAGGTTTCGCATTGTGATGACGTAATCTTGAACAGCGCCTTCGGTTTTGACATCATAGGTGATGAACCGATTCACCACGGGTGCAAACATCGCGTCGGTAATTGAAAAATCTCCGAATAAAAAAGGTCCTTTGGAAGACTGCAGGCAGTCCGCCCATATTTTTTGAATACGGGCCACGTCGTCGGCCGCTTTTGAATAATCAAAACCCGCAAAGTGTTTTTGCAGATCGTGGCTCATAATATTTCTCATGGTGGCAAAGCCTGAGTGCATTTCGTTTGAAATGCTACGGGCCCAGGCGCGTGCAGCGGTATCTTGCGGCCACATTTTCTTTTCGGGAAATTTTTCATTCAGGTATTCAGCAATGGCCATTGACTCCCAGATACGGAGGTCGCCGTCAATCAGAACCGGAACTTTGGCAGCCTCAGAGTATTTCATAATTTCTTCGCGGGTTTCGGGTTGATCTAACAGAATCAGTTTTTCTTCGAACGGAATTCCGAATTTTTTCAACAAAAGCCACGGACGCAGCGACCAGCTTGATAAACGTTTGTTGCCGATGACGAGAATCATAAATTCTCCAATTCGTAAGACTAAAAATTGACGCGCACAAAGGCGTCTGTGAAGTAAACATTAGACGTCAGGGGTATAGTCGTATTTTTAATATTTAATTTACTCAACCCGCCGCCGAATTCAAATTGATCTATTTTAAGC
>JANPAD010000199.1:0-3168 GCA_031429735.1 Bdellovibrio sp.
TTCTGTGAAGGGTTTTGGATTCGATAGTGGGAAATCCAAGGTCTGGCATCTGTCGATTCAAGATCTAAATCTACTTTGAAGCTCGAACCCCACCCTTCATCAGAAGTAACGGTGATATTGCCGTTCATTTTCGAAACTAAATCTTTAACAATTGAAAGGCCAAGCCCCACGCCACCTTCAGCCAGTATTTTTGCCTCATCAACTTGAAAGAAACGGTTAAAAATCAGGACCATCTTGTTTTTCGGAATGCCGATTCCCGTGTCGGAAACTTCGATCTGAATGTGGGCTGTATTGGTTTGCACAATCTTCATCAATTTCACATTAAGGGAAATTGAACCCTTTTGAGTGTATTTAAGTGCGTTCCGCAATAGGTTTAAAATTACTTGGCGTATTTTAACGGAATCTCCGGTCAAGGATGTCGGCATGTCGTGGCTCAGGTGGATTTTAAAGTTGATACTTTTCTTAAAGCATTCGGGCCCGATGATAAAACCGATTTCTTCGAAAAAATTACCGGAGTTAAAGGCAGCCTGCTTTAACTGCAGGTCGGAGGTCTGATCTTTTGACATCGAAATAAGGTCAGTAATCAAATTTAAAAGGTGTTCGCTCGCTGACTGCATATTGCGCAGATACTCGACAGATTTGCTGTCTTGCACGCGTGATTGCAAAATTTCATTCATTCCCAAAATCAAATTAAGCGGCGTGCGCAGTTCGTGGCTCATGTTGGCTAGGAATTGCGTCTTGGCCTGATTGGCTTCTTGTGCGTTTTTCATAGCTTGCTCGAGCTGCTCGGTTCGATTGATAACAAGGCGGTAAATACGCCGATTTTGGTTAAGGATAAAGCGTAAGAGTAAACCGGACATGATTGAAATCGAGAGACCGAATGTAATAATTAAAATTACAAACTGCGATAAATCGTTCGTTTTTGTGTAAAACCACTCAAGCGAAACGTTGTAGTTCTCGTCGACGAAATAATTCCTATCGAATACGTAGTCGCCAAGCCTAACTTTGTTAATCGAGTCGGCATTTTCCGTAAAGCTGAGGACACGTTTGTCGGTATCGTATTTGACCAGGATTTCAAACAAAGTATCGTTATCTCTTAAGATACCGTGTAAATGTTGATCGACAGGCCAATCCTTTAAAAAGTGGTCGAGACTGGAACTGAAAAGCATAAATTCGTTCGGTTTGGTCGTCGAACGCATGATTAACACAATATAATAAAGACCTTCAAACTTATTAATGGCTATGGTATTTGCCGAATTTTCTTTCAAAAGCCGAGCGATTTTTTGCCGAATGAGAGGTGACTGTAGATACTCATTATGATTGTTCGGTAGCTTATCGTTGCTATTTCTTATCCGGTTAATAAGCTTCAAAGAGGGTAGTCCGTCGACTTCCGCATAATTGACGATCGAGTACAGATGAGTGCGCTGAAAAATAGTTGTCCCGACGATCTGTTCAGCCACCTTTTTTTGAAGATAGTTTTGACTACGCGCTAAAGTTGAAAATTCATTGAAATTCTGCAGGCGCAGTATGCTGTTGTTGAAAAGTAAGTTTTGGTTTTTGAAAAAATCGCGTGTTATAGCTTTAAGGCCTTCATAGCGGAATTTGTTATCAGATTTATGAAACACGTCGGCTAAAACATAGGTAATAACGAGACCCATGAGAAAAACAATGATCGGCAAAAAACGCGAAGCCATTGAGATTTTGTTCTGCTTATTCTCATTTAATAGCCCGGATGGCATACATTTCCTCGCTGAGTCCAGATTGATGGTTTTAGTCTATGTGAATTGATGAGATCCGTGTAGAGCAAAGTCGACATGTGGCGAAATCTTCAAATGAACGCCTCAGCAATCTGTGCGTCAGTCCGATACGCTTTATTCATCATGGCGGGAGGTCGGCTATTGGACAACTTAAGGGTACAAAACGCAGATTTAATGAGGCTTCGACAGTATTTAAGTGGAAATAATCAGTCTTTTTCGGTCGTTAACTTCGACAGTCTCTATCAAGACACCGATGAAGTGACTGTATATAAAATTTTAGCTCATTTTTGCGAAAATTTGCTCAATGCCTCTAGCCAAATTATCCAGGCCACAGCGGTTCAAAATCCGGAGGTGCTTTGGAAGCAAGCTCATAAGTTGGTCGGAACTGCCGAACTGCTAGGTTTCAAGCAATTTGCCGACGAATCACGAGCGCTCAGTCACCGCATACGCTTGACCGAGGGCTACGATATGTCTCAACTTGAAGTCGCCCAATATGTCAGGACTGTGAATAGGCTTTACTCTGACGTGCGAGATTTGTTCCCGAATCTTAAATCGTATCTTTAGCTGTCTTATTTAATATTAAGATTTTAATTTAATTTTGTACCCGGTACTCAGCACCGTTTCAATTTCAGCAGTGCTGTCGACCAGCTTTTTTCGCAAGTGGCTGACATGGGCATCGACTGTGCGCGGAGTAATAAATTTATCAATACCCCAAACCTTATCGATAATCACTTCACGCGTGTACACCTGGCCCGGGCGAGAAATAAGAAGCTTTAGAATTTTAAATTCATAGGGAGTTAAATCTAACGTCACAAGTTGGCCGGATTGCAAATGAACCTGAGTAATCATCTGATTCATATCAATTGTTACGTTGCCGAATTGGTGAGTGTTTCTTTCATTTTCAAAATGTTGAATTGTACGAAGCTTCGATTCAATGCGTGCGCGCAGTTCGCTGGCATTGGGCGGCTTTTGGACATAATCATCAGCTCCAACCCCGAAGGCCGCCACCTTTGTTAAGATATCATCGTCCGCGCTTAAAACAATAATCGGCACGAACCTGGGGCTGAGTGCTTCTTTAAGTTGAGGTAAAATTTTAATACCGTTTCCATCGGGCAGGCCAACATCCAGAAGGATCAATTCAAAATGATCTTTAGCGCTGCTCACAATGCGGATAGCTTCGGACACGCTCGCCGCAAAAGTTAAGCTATGCTCTTTAAGAAGAGCGCCGAGGTAGATTTGAAAGTCTTTAGAATCTTCTATGCATAAAATGCGAGCCATTCTAAGAATGTAAGTCTTTTTTGTGTTTTCTTCAAATGAATACAACCTCAATTATGCAACAAATAGCGTCTAATGAGGCAGGGTAAACGCGCATTGTCGGGGGCTGCGACGTTGAAGCTAAAAAATTGGCGGA
>JANPAD010000200.1:0-7399 GCA_031429735.1 Bdellovibrio sp.
AACTAGTGCGTTCGTTCGTAGGTCGTATGGAAATATTGCTCGACACGGATGAACAAAAGGTAATGCAAGAAATTATCAGTCAGCAAGATCGATTTCAGGTTCGTAGTTTAGGTCGCTTTGCTGAACCGATTCTGCACCGTATGCGCGAACTGGCGTTGCAATCGCAGGGTGCAAACTCGCCTTTGGTCAATCTGATTGACCGTTTAATTCAAGAGGCCGCAACCGACTTTACCGCCTCAGGTACAGTAAACTGATCTGAGAATGAATAGCTGAGGGGCCATAAACCCCTGAGCTATTTTAATGACAAGTATTTTTCAAATCGTACTTTTAAATTTTACCGAGTGAACTGAAAAGATTAGAAAATTCTGTGATGACATCACTAAAACGCCGATTAAATAAAAACTTTTACTTACAACTGACTTCTACGTAGTTGTACATGCTGGAGCCACGGTCTGAAGTTCCCATAAACACAGAGCCGGCTCCGAAGCCTACACCGGTTCCGAGTCCGACGGATGAAGTGCTTTGCTCGCGGGCCTGATATTCTTTTGTTGTGGAATATTCACCACCGCAGAAATCACGGGCGTGTCGATTTAATTTTTCACGATATTTGGCATCGTCAGATTGGTTTGATTGGGATGGGTAGCGAAGCACCGCTTGTTTTTGCGGAGTCTGATCTTTTCGAACAAATTCAACAGTCGTGCACCCGCTGACCAAAGTCCAAAAGACTAAAATAATTAAGCGGAAATTCATTTGTACTCCCGTTGATTTTAAAAAAAAATGAGCCAAGTACGAGGCACCTAGTACTTGGCTCTGTTCACTCAAATCAGAACTGATCTGATTTTTTGTGATCATGCATCTTTGTGATGTTTTTGGCTATCACTACTCTCGACACGCGATTTCGTTTTTGCTTTCCACATGTTCATGCCACATAGACACATACTAAGCTAATGCATTTCAGGTGCCAGATTTAGATACAATAAGGTGAATTTAAACTGCATGATGGGTTAATTTTCCGCACGAGCAAACGAACAGGAGAATTAATTCCACTTAGAATTTTTGCATAACATAAGAGATGTTTACCGAACAGCGCGTTCTAGGCGGCGGTCTGGGATCAACCACATTAAAGCCACACTTGTATAGAGTGCAAATCCGATCCATGAATTCACAAACGCTATGCCTATGCCTAACAGATAAATAACAAGGGAAGCTTTGCCTTTGAAGTCATTACCGACGGCTTGAGCTAAAACAGAATCATTTCCGTGATGGGTAATCAGTGTTTGACTTAAGATGTAGTAAGCTAAACCTGCCATGAATAAAACAATGCCGTAAACAACAATAGGCCACTGAGTAAAATGGTTTTCACCGGCCCAAGCCGTGACGAAGGGCATGAGTGAAAGCCAAAATAGCAAATGCATGTTGGCCCAAAGCACGGCGCCATTTACTTTTTGCACGGCCTGCATCATGTGATGGTGATTGTTCCAATAAATTCCGACGTAAATAAAACTTAAAACATAACTGATAAAAATCGGGAAGAGATGTGAGAGTTCTTCTAAAGAATCTCCGTGCGGAACTTTAAACTCCAAGACCATAATCGTGATGATAATGGCCATAACTCCGTCGCTAAAAGCTTCTAATCGTCCTTTGTGCATGCAGGCAGTCTATCAAAGTTCAGAATAACTGCCAGCAGAATTAATCATAAATTCTTTTGAAGATTCGGTATTTTTCACGCGCTTTGGAAAACCGATTGTTGAATAAGCTGCCATTCCGTTGACCAGCACGTAACCGCCGGCCGCCATTTTATTGTAAACAGTGTTGTTCAGGAGATCATAGATATAAGCCGGGTCAGTTTCCGCATTCGGTGTGCTAAATGCGATATCTGAAAATGTTGCGCCGAGCTGGCTGATTGTTCCGTACCCGTAATACTGCTCGCCCATAAAGGCGGTTAAACCATTGGCCGGATTGCTCAAATCAATTTCAATTTTACTAGTGGGTTCAAGCGCCAACGTTGTGCTGCTGGTGCCCCAGGTGCTGGTGTAGGCGGTGATTATGTTGTCGGCTCTTTCAACACTGATCGTCGTGCGTCGGCCATTCCAACCATTGCGGTCACCCTGTGATCCGTTGGTGTTCACGCCCCCGATCGACATATTTGAAATCGTACTCATGACGGTATTGTTTTGGCGGTAAACTAGCCCCCAGCCTAAGCTTGGTGGAGGAAACCCCCCTTGTGTTCGAAGAGCTGACAAAGTGTGAATAACGTTCGAACTATCCACGAAGGCCGCGATGATAATGCCGATCGCGTCATCATCTAAGTCCGCTGAACTAACTGTTGACTGAATGCTATAATTTTTAAACTTGATACCGCTGATGAAGCCATTATAACTCGAACCGTTGGCCGCATTGTAAAGGCGGTCCGGCGAATTCTTGTAGCTCCAAGAAGCTGACACGAAGTCTTCTGAATTCACACAGTTGCTGTAAGTGCCGGGCTGAATTGGTGTACTTCCATTCATGCCGGGCAACCAATTGTTATTGCTATCAAAACCGGTAAAACAGTAGGCCGGAGTTTGAACAATCTCAGATGGGGTGTTGAAGATACGCCCCCCTGCGATACGTCTCCAATTGTTAAAAACTTCAGATAGTCCTGGTGCTTGATAACCCGCGATGCGGTTTGCTAGAAGGGAGCGGTCAGAAGACGTTGAACCGTAAGCTAGGGCAAAGTAACTTGTGCCATCTGTTGGGATGTTCGGAACGCCGCCTACAGGTGTGGTCGGAATAATTGACGAAAGTTCCGGAGCGTTACCGCCAGATTGCCCGCAGGCTGTGCCAAGCGCAGTGATCGCGATTGCGACTGCTATAAAGCGTGTGAATTTCATACGTCTTCTCCTTAACGTGCCACTTGAAAAAGGGATCTAATCCTTAGATATTCTTCGGTTTTTAGTATAGCAAAGTTGAAGATCTAGTAGGCAATCTAGCGTAAATTTGAAAGATTTTTCTCACTCTGATGCAAAATGTATCGATATGAGACGTACCAAAAAACTAGTCCGTGTAGAGAGCCACTGATCACATCGAAAAAGTAATGTTGCTTGGTGGCCATGGTTGAATAGGCAATCAGCGCAAACCAAACGATCGCAAACGGTCGCCATTTTTTTTGTTCCATGCAAATGGTCAATGTAGCAATCAGACTGAGCGCCACATGCATGCTCGGCATACAGTTTATGCTGCGGTCAGATGAGCGGATAAAGTTTAAAGCCCATTCGGAAAGATCGGTGACCTGGGCCAGCGGATAGCGTTCGTCGCGCAAGATTATGGTCGGAAAATAAAAAAAGATGAAGGTCGATACCAAACCTGCTGCGAAGTAAGCTAAGATCAGAACCTTCTTAAGTCGATCGGTTTGAAGAACTAAAAATGCCCCGAATATATATATGTAGTAAGAAACGTAAGGCCAAACCCAATGAGTTGAAAACGTAACAAATTCATCTACAGGCGTTCCACGGACCGGTACGGGTTCGCGCCATACAACTTTGTTCGGCAACATGTAGGTGGCATAAACCCAAAAAATGAGGGCCCCGACGATGAACCATCGGTGTTTGTTCACATCAAATTTAATTTGGTCGGTCCATTTTTTCATATTTGGTGCAGTATCTGAAAGAATAAATAACTCCCACTGAACTTGCAAGTGTGAATACATCCAGCGCCTCTAGAAAATTGACAATCGTAAAAAAAGTTGCGTTAGACGGTCCTGATTCGTTGCCGGCGCTTTATTGTTATTTAAAAATAGGTTTAAATAGAATCATGGCAATAAAGCATAAAGCATTACTTCTATTTGGCGGCAATTCTGAGGAAAGAATGGTTTCGGTTGCTTCGGCGCAAAACCTTTCCTGGCAAGTCACATTTTCAAAACTTCTCTACCAGGCTCCGAATGAATTGATTTTTGAAGTGAGCTCTGCTGAGCTGCAGAGTCATCAAGATGTTTTCACGAAAGAATTTAAACCTGAAAGCACCATGCCCTTAGCTCGCAATTTGTCTGAAGCTATTTCGTTTTTAAATGATCAGATTGTTTTTTTAGGATATCACGGTTCGCAGGGCGAAAACGGCGAAGTTCAAAAGCTATTTGAAAAAAGCAAGATCGCCTTTACCGGATCGGGTTCGCAGTCCAGTCACGATGCATTCGATAAGAATAAAGCTAAAAATATTATCGCAGGAACCTCAATCAAAATGGCGCCATCGATTGAGCTGAGTCTTAAGAGATGGCCCGAGCAAAGAAACCAGCTTGAGGGTTTTCTATCGTTGCACCGAAAAATTGTACTCAAGCCTGTGTCGAGCGGTTCAAGTTTCGGCCTTCAAATCGTGAATTCGCTCGTGAGCCTCAACGCGGCTATCGTCGAAATGCGGAAGTTGCCGTTTGACCAGTACTTAGCGGAAGGCTTCATTCGTGGACGAGAATTAACGGTCGGTGTGGTGGATGTTGATGGCGATCTGACCGCTTTGCCGGCTTCAGAAATCGTCCTCAACGAAGGCCACTCGTTTGATTACAACGGTAAGTATTTAGGCGCCGGCACGACAGAGCTGACTCCGGCTCCGTTGACGGATCTTGAATTGAAGACGGCCCAAGGTGTGGCACTTGAGGCGCATCGGGCGTTGGGGTGTTACGGTTATTCGCGAACGGATATGATTTTGTCCGGACAAGATGTTTACTTTCTTGAAACAAATACTTTACCCGGCTTATCTAAACCTTCGTTCGTGCCGCAGCAATTGTTAGCGGCAGGCATGCCAGTTGAGCAATTTATTTCTCGTCAACTTGAACTAGCCTTCAAACGTTACAGCGCTTAACGTGTCTGAAAGCTTATAAAAAATTATTTTTTTGAAAAAATTCTTTTTGTAAGCTGAATTGCAATCGGCAAAACCGATACGGCCACGATACCTAAAACCACAATCTCGAAATTATTCTTAACGATTGGTACGTTCCCGAAAAAATTTCCGGCCAAAGTTAGCGAGAAGACCCAAAGCACGCCGCCTAGAATGTTGAACAAAGCAAACTTTCGATATTCCATTTGCGCAACGCCGGCCACGAATGGGGCAAACGTACGTACAATCGGAACAAAACGAGCCATAACAATAGTCAGCGAACCCCAACGCGAATAAAAGGCTTGGGTTTCATCAAGATACTTTTTTTTAATAAAGCGACCGTCTTTTTCAAAGGCTCGGGGGCCAATTTTTTTGCCGATCGAATAGTTGACAGCATCACCCAATATAGCGGCAATGGTAAGGGTGGCTAGAATTAAGGTCAGATTTAAGTGATTGCCGCCGTCTATTGCGGTCAAGGCCCCAATCGCAAATAGTAAAGAGTCGCCGGGTAAGATCGGAAAAATAATTAAACCGGTTTCGGCAAAAATGATGGCAAAAAGAACCACGTAGATCAAAGGTCCGAAGTAGGCAATCCATTCGAGTAGATGTTGATCAAGATGTAATAGGATATCCAAAAGTTGTGTCATTTTTCTAAGATCTTTCTGGTTTAGTTATTTGATTTCGATTTGTTTAAACTCTTGGGTCGTCTGGTCGAACTCCCAGAGTTCACCTTCTTCAAGGTCAAAGTAAACACCGATCACGTTCATGCCGCGTTCTTTGATAGCTTCTTGCACAAACGGAAATGTATGAAGGTTGCGAAGAGAAACTCGGATGGATTCCATTTCGGCCATGCGCCACTGGGTTTCCTTGCTGAGGTGCCCATGTTTTTGTAAAACGGTCACGCGTGCTTCTTTGGCGATGCTCATCCATTGGCTGACGAAACTATCTTGCGTGGCAGGCGTTCCGTTCATGAGAGCCTGAATACCGCCGCACTGTCGATGGCCAAGGATAATAACATTTTCAACTTTTAAACTTTGAATCGCGAATTCTAAGGCCGAACTCGTTCCGTGAAAACCCACTGTAGACGACTCGCAAGGGGGTACGAGATTGGCCACATTGCGGACTACAAAAAGATCGCCCGGTTCGGCGCCGGTTAAGGTGGCGGGATCAACGCGGGAATCGCTGCAGCCGATCAAAAGAGTTTTAGGTGTTTGGCCGGTGGAGGCGAGCTTGTGGTAAACCGAATGCTCAAGATCGGCCTGCACGTAATATTTTACACGAAAACGTCGAAAGCCGGCAATTAAACGAAACAGAGCCATGTTCATATGGGCTCGATTATGGCATGCAAAAAATGGAGCCTCAACAGCCAAAAAAACGCCGACAATCTGAAGGCTGAAGACCTTTTTCCAAATTTTGCGTCGCCTTTGAGTTTGGCTAAAAATAATACCATGCGTTATTTACTTATAATTAATCTGCATATTTTTTGAAATCTGCCATTAGAAAGCCTTATGGCAGTAGTTAGTGCATTTTATTTCAGGCGCTCTGCTCGCATTAAACGAGGTCTGAGTGCCAAAATGGAACTCCAACTCTATAACAGAAGATTTCACTTTTCATGTTTTCTGTAAATCATTGTAATTTCAGTGAAAAATACTTTTTGATTTCGGTTCCAAAGTGGGTTTTTATCCCTTGCGTTGGGTAATTTAACCTGGCGACTCACGGATTACCTTAGGAAAGAGGCGAAATTGAAATCAGCATCACTTATAGTGTCGATCGTATTGCTTGCTAGTTTTGCACAGGCCAAAAACCGTTATCTTGTTCAGTTCAAAAGCGAACAGGGTTATCAGGCCATGGAGTCTTATTTTAACCAAACTGAATCTTCTAAAAATGCACAAACAGGTTTAGATAATGTCCACGCGATCATTATTAAGACTACAAACGTGAAATTCCTTGAGAGCCTTAAAAACCACCCAGAAGTTGAATCGGTTGAAGCAGAACGTTTCTTCCCGGCGCCAAAACCGGTTAACGGTTTCAAGATGCAACGTTTGACCTACTTTGAAAAAAGTCGTCGTAAAAAACCTCGTCCAGTCCAAGATGCCAACGCTGATGCTCCGGTTCTTGAATTGGGTGACGCAACTCCTTGGGGTATTTTAGCTGTTCACGCAGGTGATGCTTGGGCTCAGTCGGGAGCAGGTAAAGGTGCGCGCGTACTGGTATTAGATACAGGTATCGATGCTGAACATCCTGCCATTGCAGAAAACTTCGAAAAAGGCCGTAACTTCACTGAAGATGCAAACGGACAAAAAGACCCGGCAGCTTTCCAAGATGAAGAAGGCCACGGAACTCACTGTTCTGGTATCGTTGGTGGAACGGGTTTAGTTGATGGTGGTATCTCAGGATTATCTCCTGAAGTTTCTATCATGCCTTTACGTTTCTTAGGTGCTGATGGTTCTGGTTCTTTAGAAGGTGGTATCAAAGCTATCGACTACGCCATCGAACACAAAGTGCAGGTTGTTTCTGCCAGCTGGGGTGCCTCGGTTCCTCTTTCAACTGCACAACC
>JANPAD010000201.1:0-5406 GCA_031429735.1 Bdellovibrio sp.
GGTCTTCGTTGTAAATCGGTGACGACTATTGAGTTGCTTAAGGGACCGTAGGTGTCGGGTCTGTAATATCAACACCGGTGTAGTAGAATTTGAGAATCTCGGTGAAGTTTTTATTTAACTTATCAACCATGACTCGTGCGCCCCATTGGTTCATGCCGGCGCCGTGACCGAAACCGCGGCCTGTAAAGGTTGCGGTTTTTGCTTTGACCTTCGTTGAAATTTTAATCCACTGACTTTTAATTCTCATGGCGAATGCAAAATCGACAGCTAGAACTTTTTTATTCGGCTTACCGGCGATGACAAGCGTGACATGCTGAGGGCGACTGCTCGGAAATAAATCGCCGGCTTCAATTTTAAGATCGACCAACGTTTCGTTCGTACCTAAAATATCGTTTGCACTCATTTTGGTTTGAATTTCGTCGAATGAAGGTGAGTAAGTCCAGACAGTTCCCGGAATTGAACCATCCGGGTAAGGTTCAGGCTTGGCGATAATGTAAGGATAGTATTTACCCCAAACGTTTTCAGCATTTTCAGTGTAGCCGCCGCTGTCGGCGTGAAAATAGGCTTTAACAACTTTGCCTTCGTGAACCATCACTTGTCCGCGGGTTTCGTCAACAGCTTTATCAGTGGCGGTCGTCGTGTTGTTTAAACCTTTGTAAGCTTGGTACGACACGGTGTCATCGAAAACCGCGCCCGATTGTTCAGCCATAATATTTTCATCTAGTTTGTAAACGTTTGAACTGGCTTCATAAAGAGCGTAACTACGAGCTGCAATGGCCTGAACTTTCAAGGCTTCATAAGCCCAGCTGGCCGGCATTTCTGACGGCACGACACCTTTCATATATTCTTCAAAAGGCAAAACATTCACGAGGGTCAGGTAAGCGGCGTTAGTTCCGATTTTAATAGGTTTAACATAAACTACACCTTTGTAGCGTGTCGGAGCTTTAGGATAATCAACACGTGTCACCTGAATTGGTGCGGAGCACTCGATCCACATCGGTTGCTTTACGGTAGTCGCCGTCAAATTAAAACTTTTGCCGGACATGACGACGTCGTCACGTAAAATGCCGCCTTCAGAGCTGGCGCCTGCTTTGTACGCCGTGCAATCTCCGACTGAGCTGATCGTCACTTTGTTCGTAACGGTGTCGGCGCCGTGCGGAGAATTATATTTATTATGGTGCGGAAAAATTTTGATATGAATATTGGCGTACTTCACGAGCAAGTCCGGAGACCAAGTCGGTTCATCAGCCGGTTCTTCATCTAACTGTTGCCATTTTGCTGGCGTTTTCTTCGGGCTTTCAAATGACGGATGGTAGATTTCGGTGTTGTCGATCACGCCTTCAAAAGGCACTGTTTGTGACCGCGCAAAACTTAAAAAACCTGTACAAGAAATGACTAAAAAAAGTGTTAAAGCGTTCATGTTCCAGATTAGACATCGTAGAGTTTAAAAAGACTACAAAAAAATTAAAAAATTAGCTCATTAAAAAGGCAATGGGTTTTCTGGACGGCCACAGTCCGTAACTCGGCCGCCAGAAAGAAATGACAGCTATATCCCGTGAAAAACGCATGGCGAACGGCGATCTCAGAGCTTATAAGAATTTCATCAATTTTTTGAAAATCAGATTTTTGGCAGGGGTGTGACAAGGTTAAACTGAGGCTCGAGAGGCCCGGATCAATGATTTGATAAAGCGACTGCTCTTTTTCAAAGAGAGCTAACGCGTTCAAAACCTCGTCGGCAGCTTGTATAAAAAAGGACTCTTCATGATCGCAAAGCAGTTGAACACCGTTGATGTTGTGATGACGAAGATGCAATTCAAAATCTTCGAAATTTTTTTTCCGGTCACTGATAGTCACGGTCGGTTTGTGATTAATTTTAATTTCGAATATTTTTTGAAACGAATTTAACGCCAGCGGTTTTTGTTTTGCTGAGGTCGTCGTTAACTCGTTGGTAATCAATGTGCCTTCTCTGTTTTCATTTTCGGCTGAAGCGATATAAAGCGGAACGTTTTTATCAAGAGCTAATTTGACCGAGCGTGAGTTCAAAACTTTTGCGCCCCACGATGTCATCTCAAGAAAATGCGCGGTTGAAAGAGTTTGAATACGTTTTGCATCAGTGACTAATCGCGGATCAGCCGTGTAAACGCCATCAACGTCTTTTAAAATCTCGCAGCGTTCGGCTTTCAGATACTCGGCCATAGCGACCGCAGAAATATCTGAACCGCCTCGCCCGAGTGTGGTCACTTCTTTTGTGGTGGCGGAAACCCCCTGAAAGCCCGCTAAGATGACGATTCTATTTTCATTTAAAGCCTGTTCAATTCGGAAGGCTTTTACGTCCATGATGTTGGCATTCGCATGCAAATCATCTGTCAGAATGCCGGCTTGACTGCCGGTTAGACTGATCGCTGAACAGCCGAGGTCATTTAAAGCCATGCTCAGTAAAGACATACTAACGCGTTCGCCGACAGATAACAGCATATCCATTTCACGCAAAGTCGGGCGACTTGAAACTTGTTGTGCTAAACTGATGAGATCATTTGTGGTTTGTCCCATTGCGCTGACGACGGCAACAATTTTGTAACCGGATTTTTGCTTTCGCGCGATTCTGCGGGCCACGCTCTTTATTTTTTCGGGCGTGGCGAGTGTTGCTCCGCCGTATTTTTGCACAATAATTTTATTTTTTGAGTCGGCGGCCGGGTTATTCATGGCGCTAGTCTAGCGCATATTTTTTATTTTGATCATGAAAAAACTGTTTGGCGAGATGAGTTGAGCCCAAAGGAATACGGATCGGGTGCCCGCTCAGTTGTTTCGGAATATACCCCAGAATCAATTCAGAATTCAGTTCACGTAATGATTTGCGGGTGACGTTCAAGTAATCAGCCAGATTTTCTACATCGGTACCACCCGGCGCCCACACGACTTCGTACTGAAGCGGGTACTGTGAGTCGATATCGCGAAAGCCGTACAAATTCGGTGCTTTTGCTATCATCAAGGCGGCTAAAATTTTTGGAACGTAATCCTGAGTTTCTTGTGGGAGCGCTCTGAATTTAACAAGTTGCCAGTAGTCATTGGTGCCATAGCGTCTGATTTGGCGACGAAGACCGCCTTCGCCCATGTTGTAGCTGGCGGCTACAAGATACCAAGAGCCAAATTCGTTGTGAAGATCTTTGAGGTAACGGATGGCAGCGGTCGTACTTTTTTTAATGTCTCGTCGTTCATCAAGCCACCAGTTTTGACGGAGGCCGTAGTTTTGACCGGTCGCCGAAATAAACTGCCAAGGTCCGACGGCAGAAGCATGGCTGACGGCTGTCGGTGAAAAACCGCTTTCGATCATGACCATGTAGGCAAGGTCTGTCGGAAGTCCGGCTTTGCGTAACTCGCTTTGCAATAAGGGCATGTACTTTGTTGATTTCTCGAGCCAGTTACGAAAAAAAGTTTTTCCCTTAGTTTGAAAAAATGCAATCCAAGTGGCGACTTTTTTGTTGTAGGTCACTGGCAAATCAAAAATAAAATGATCGGTTTGATAAGTTTGTTTTTTCTCGAGCATTTTTAGCTTTTGCTTGAGAGTGATGACATCCGGGCTTTTAACCGCAATCGTGGCACGAGCCGCGACGACCTTAGCTTCGTCGCCGGGAGCCAACGTGGCCGCATGAAGGGAATGTGCGCCGAGGGCAAAGCTGAGAGATAGAATAAAATTCACAAAATGAGATCGCATCAATTCTGACAGTATGACCTAAAAAACGAACATCGTGATAGAACAATTTTGACAGTCGAGGTTGTCCTAAGTGACAAAGTTCTGACACGCCTTAGACGGAAGTCTGGCCTGTTTTTTTCCTTATCGGACGTCAGATAGAAATCATTGAGTCTGGTTTTGTTGAAACCTTCTTTAGTCGAGTCGAGGTCTTGATGGCACTTGGGTTGCTTATTGTTTTAGTTAGGAGAAAAGCGATATGAGCATTAAAGGTTTGTTCACAGCATTAAGCGGTGCCATGGCCCAAACCCAAAAGATCGACACGATTGCCAATAATATTGCAAACGTGAATACGACGGGTTTTAAAAAAGACCAGCAAACTTTTGGCGAGTATCTGACTTCTTATGAAAAAGAACCGCAGGTTATTCAGGTTCCTCGTGTGACAGCTTCGATCGAAAGTTTTTACGATATGAACGGCGGCGACAAAGCGTTTGTCGACTCAACCGGCACTTACACTAATTTTGAACAAGGCAGCCTTAAATTTACCGGCGGTAAACTAGACCTGGCTCTTGATGGTGCCGGATTCTTCGAAGTTTCAACTCCGGCGGGCGTTCAGTTAACTCGCGCCGGTAATTTCACGATTGATGGTAACGGTCAATTGGTCACGAAAGACGGCAACGCAGTTTTGCTTGAAGGCGACGGCCCGGCCGAACAGCGAACTGTTCGCTTCTCAGGTAGCGGCAAAGGTTACATTTCGGACGCAGGCGAAGTTTTTGACGGAACTCAGAATCTGGGTAAGATTTCGGTGCTTAATGTTTCGAACCCAGACAGCCTTCAGAAGGTCGGTAACAACAACTATTCGTTCAAATCGAATATGCCGGCAGATGTCACTCAAGTTAAAACCCCAAGCCTTAAGCAAGGTTTCCTCGAAACAAGTAACGTCAATATCGTGAATGAAATGACAGACATGATAATGGCGCAACGGGTATTTGAAGGAACGCAAAAGGCTATTCACGTCTACGATCAAATGGCAGATAAATTAATTAACGTCGTCGGCAGTACGAAAGGGTAATGAATGATTAAAAGTTTGAATACCGCAGCAACAGGCATGTTAGCACAACAAAGTAATATGGATGTGATCGCCAATAATATTGCCAACGTCAGCACCACCGGTTTTAAAAAAGGCCGTGCCGAATTTGAAGACCTTGTTTATCACAATTTAAAAGAACCGGGCCAAGCCTCGGGTCTTAACTCGGTCAGTCCGACCGGTGTCCAAACCGGTTTAGGTGTTCGCACCGCTTCAGTTCAAAAGGACTTTGGTGAGGGCAGTGCTTTAATTACAAAAAATCCTCTAGATATGAGTATTGAAGGTAACGGTTTCTTTCAGGTTCGTACTCCGGACGGCGAAATCGCTTACACGCGTGACGGTTCATTTAAAAAAGATGCCAGCGGCCGAGTGGTCGATAAAAATGGAAACCTACTGGTGCCGGAAATTGTGATTCCGGATAATTCAATTTCTCTTGAAATCACTCCGGCCGGCGAAGTGCGCAGCATTCAAGCGCTCAATGAAACTCCGCAGGTGCTCGGTCAAATCGATATTGCAAACTTCATCAATCCGGCAGGTTTGAAAAGCATGGGTAAAAATCTGTTTATGCCGACAGCGGCCAGCGGTCAAGCTTCGGCTAACCGCCCAGGTACGACCGGCACCGGCTTTTTGC
>JANPAD010000202.1:0-1859 GCA_031429735.1 Bdellovibrio sp.
GGCCCGGCGATTCCGCACTCTGAAGCTGAATTAAAGCGGTCCCAAGAGCTGGCGATCCGTTATGTTCAAGTTGACGAACTTTTTGAGCGGGCTAAGACCGATGCAAAAGCGTTAAATGAATTGAAAAAGCTTTCCCAAAAAGCGTTGGCACCGGAAGTGCGTAAGTACGCTTCGGGCCTCCTTAAACAGATTCATTAAAAAAAATAATCATAACCTTGTGTATTTTTCAATTGCCCCGCCCAAAGTCCAGTGGTTGAATTTAAGGGCTTCATTGATGAAGAGGGGGAATCATGCGGATTTTTTTATCGGTTTTAATTACTTTATCGGGGTTGTTTGTTTCAGTTGCGCACGCACAAGACGCTCAAAAAGAGTGTGTTTCGCAAGCAGAAATGAAAGAGATCTCAAGTCACTTCACACAATTTACAAACTTAGCTAACGCTGATTTTTGTAATGATGATTCAAAAGAATGGCATCTCTTGTCTTCTTTGATGTTCATGCGCCACACCCAATTTACGGGTGACATGCCGAACAGCAAAGACGAATTGTTCACAGGAAAATTTGCTAAAGACTGGTACGGTTACTTTATCGGTCGTATCGACAACTTAGAAGTCGTGAACGATTGCCCAAAAGGTGTCATTGCTTACGTCTATATGTTCGGCGATAAAACAATGTACACATGCCCTGCAGCCCTAACAAAAACCTTTTCATCATTGGATCGCGCCAGCGTGATGATGCATGAAGCCCGTCATATCGACGGTTTCCCGCACATCACATGTTCAAAAGGTGCTCGCCAAGGCCTGCAAGGCGCTTGTGATAAAAAAATATCGGATGGCGGTTCCTATGCTGTGACTGTTGAAACGTATGCGCAATTAGCCAAGTACGCTCAAGGTATTCACCCGGCTATGAAAGCTTACGCTCGCGCCTCTTCAGTGATTTATGCTGACGAAGCGTTCGAAACAACTGTTCGCATCAACCGCACTGAAAAATTATTAGCCTTAACTCAAGACAGCAGCTTTTTCTCAATGGATACAGTGACGAACCAATTAAAAAAATTGGGTCAGGCTGTTTCGTTGGGTAAAATCGTTCGCCGCGGCCAACATATGATTGTGTTTCCGACAGACAAAACTCAAAAAGCTCAATACATCTTTGCTAACGACGAAGGGACGATCGAACAGTCACCAAGCGATTTCGTAACGGAGTACAACGCTCAGACACCTGAACAAAAAGCCAACTTGGTCGACCTGCATATCGGTGCACAATGGACAGCGCGCGTCTTCAAAACTTCAGTGACTTTTGCTTGTGACCCTAAATCACCGACATTAACTGAAATTAAATTTCCTACTGGTGTAACAGCGGCCAACCTGATTTATCCGGACGGTTACGCACGTGATAAATACACAGTGAACATGACAACAGCAACTGGTGACGTTTACGAACTCAGCTGCGCAGGCAAAAAAGCCTCTGTAAAACCCGTTGCATTACGCATGGATCAACAATTCGACCGTATCCATAAAGTCAACGGCACAGTCTACGGTATCACCCAAGGTAATTTGTTCACCATCGACAACGCAGGACGCTCAACTCCTTTAGCCACCGACATCACAGGCAAAATTGTCGAGATCGTACCGCAACAAACATTCGAATTCTTCGAAAACTAAAAAATAAATCCTAAAAATATTTTTGCAAAAAAGCCGACCCACAAAGTCGGCTTTTTTTTTGGAATTTAGTTTTTAGCGGCTCGACGGATTGAGATGTCGCGTTCGAGATCAAGTATGAAACCGGAGCCCCAGCTGAAGGGGGCTTCAGAGGCGTAAAGATAGGACTTAAATGGAGTTAGATTGGCGTTGTGGCTGTAGATT
>JANPAD010000203.1:0-4700 GCA_031429735.1 Bdellovibrio sp.
GACCATCGAAATGGTCAACGGAATGGGACACTCGGTTGAAGTGGTTGTCGGTGGTTATATCGATACGGCACTTCAGGTTATCTTTAATAAAATATTCTAAAAACACAAACTACATTGACGTGGCTGTTCGCAAAACATCCGGAATGTGGCCCCACGGCAATTTTTTACCATTAAGGTAAATTGTCGGAGTGCCTTCGACCTGAGCGGCGACGCCTTCTTTTGCGCTACGATTGATCAGATCATAAGTTTCGGCTGAGTCAGCGCATTCACTCATAGTTTTGCTATCGAGCGAGAATTTTTCCTGCAGTTGCGGAAGCAGAGACTTGCCATCGCTGATTTCGAAAAACTTTTCTTGGTTATCAAACAGCCAGTGCGTGACTTCGAGACCCTTGCCTGCCAGCTTCTGAGCGCACAGGGCATAGGCCGCGAACTGGCAGCGTGATCCATCGCCTTTACTTTGCACGGCAGTGTTGCAACTGCCATCTAACGGGTAAGGCTTAAAAATAAACTTTACATCCGGGCGGCCTTTTAAAAACAAGCCAATCGTGTTGCTGGCATGTTTGCAATGCGGACATTTGAAGTCGGCGAATTCGACCAGCGTGTATTTTGCATTTTCAACGCCATTTGAAATGCCAAGTTGCGGTTCAAAGGCGTACTCAGTGCCGGCTTTCCAGATGGCGATTTTTTCAGGAATGTATTTCGTAATATCCTGAAGACCATAATGCTCAGAGGCCATGGTTGAAACCACCCATGAAAAAGCAGGCACCACGGCCAACATGATCAGATGAGACTTGTAAGGCCCGAAGTAGCCGTTGATATCGAAGGCTTCCTGAGTATCTGAAATTAAGTTCCAGCCTAAATATAAATTGATGAATGAAAGAATGTAACCGGCGATACAGAACGGGCAGGCGGCACCGACCATAAAAATCGAAATCAGGGCCATGCCGACTGAAACGGCGGCGGCAAAAGCGAGCTGAAAACGGATGGTGGCTTTAAGATAGGGGCTTTCATCGTTCCAGCCCAGTTTATAAAACAGAATGAATCCGAAAAGAACTAAATGAAAAATACCGCCTAAGACCGCGACAGGAATTCGCAAAATTTCAGAATAAGAACTGGCGGCGGCGGCATCGCAGTTAATTTTGCTACTTATTGAGCAGATTGAGTCTCCGTTACCTAGACCTGACTTCACTTCGTAATGATGGATCGTCAGGTAAGCAAAAACGCCGATTGTGAAAACTAGGCTGATGAGTAGAAGAGTTATTTTTTTCATAGGACTCTATGATTTTCTTATTCAGATTTGAAATCAACAATTGTTTTAATTTTTGGGCTAAATCATAATAAAAAATATGGATTCGACGCAACTGGTTCAGATACGGCGTGATTTTTACGGAAATATCCGTCGTCGTGTCGAATTGATTTTAGGGCAGGAGTCGCGCGCGATCCGGACCTACCGGGACAGCTATGAAAAAGAGATTATGCGGTTGTCCTGGCAATCTGTTGACAAAAAGCACCTTTTTGCCCGACTTAAACAAGCCGATGTAGTATTGATCGGCGATTTTCATGCGCAGAAACAATCTAGCCGAGCCTTTCTCCGTATCATCCGTAAAATTGAAAACCGACAGGTCTTGGCCCTCGAATGCTTGAGAAAAACGGACCAGCCGGTTATTGATTCCTTTCTGGCGGGCGAGCTGACCGAAAAAGAATTTCTTTCACAAGTCGCTTGGAAAAAGAACTGGAACTTTCCTTGGGAAAACTACAAGCCGCTTTTCAAGTGGGCGCAGCAAAACAAAGTCCGCATTTACGGAATTAACTCGCAGAGCGCGAACCACACGCTTCAGCAGCGCGACACGTTTTCAGCTGAGCTGATCAATGAAATTCACAAACTTAACAAAGGTGCGCAGATCGTTGTTCAGTATGGAGATCTACATTTGTGCAGCAATCATCTGCCGAAACAAATAAAGAAAAAAAATGCAAAGTTGAATACTTGTGTAGTTTTTCAAAGCCCCGAAGTGCTCTATTTTAAAATTATGGAACACCAGAAAGAGCTGACAACCGATGTCGTGAAACTGACGCAGGACATGTGGGCGCTCAACAGTTTGCCTCCATGGATCAAGTGGCAAGATTACCTTTTGTTGCTCGAAAGCGGGCACGACAAGCGAGTTCGCAATATTGATATTGAGCCCACCGATACGGTCGCTGAAACTGTGCAGTTTGTTTCGAAATCTTTCGGTTTTAATATCAGCTTGGCCGGCTTATCCGTTTATTCTTCGACAGATGATCAGTTTTTTAACCAACTTGATCGTCTTTCAATTCTACTCAAAAGAAAAATAATTGAAAATGTTCAAGAGGGGATTTCGTTTTATGTGCCCGAGCTTGAATGCGGCTATTTGGCCCGCTACTCCGTCAATCATGTAACACGTATCGCGGCTCAGTACGTGTATTCGCAACTGGGCGGTTATAAAAAAACCATAATCGACCCGAAAAAAGAATTTTATAAGCTGATCTGGCTTGAGGCCGTGGTTTATCTTTTCAGTAAAATTAAAAACCCGAAAAGAAAAACTGATACACTGCAGGATATCCGAAGCTCTCTGCAGAAAGAACAGTTCGATGATCGCGGTAAAGAAGCGCTCATGCTGTCACTAACTCAAAAACTTTCGGAACTGCAGTTTTTATCAATGGGCAAACTCAGAACAATGACCGCGGGTGATATGAACAAGTACGGCAAAAAAAGCTTCAGTACAGCCGCACAAATTCTGGGTGGAATCATGGGCGAAAAATTTTTCTACGCCTTAAATAAAAAACTGATCCGCCTACCTGAAAACCAAGGCCTCATATTCAAAAACCTCAACTCGCAACAATTCCAAAAAATCTATTTCGAATCGCTTGAAATGATCGAATCCTGGCCCGTTTCCTTTAAAAGCAAATACGACAAACTTTAGGATTTCAAGTTACTTCTTGACGCTGTCTTTGAATTCTTTGCCGGGCTTAAATCGGGGAACATTTGTATTGGGTACCTTAACAGTAGCGCCGGTTTTCGGATTGCGGGCCGTTTTAGCTTTACGCATAGTACGCGTGAAAGAGCCGAAACCTACAATTTTTACTTCTTCGCCTTTGGAAACTGTCTTTTGAATTATGGACAGCGTGACATCAAGATAATTTTCAACTTGATTTTTGCTCATATTGGTTTTAGTTGCAATCGCGCTAACGAGTTCAGACTTGTTCATTTTGGCTCCGTGGAAGAAAGAATATAAAGTATAGACTGATTTCTTGTCATTAGAAATGAGTTGCAATCAACTGCGGTAAACCGAAGACATGCAGTGTTAATTTGTCTCACTACGATACGGCTTAAACTTTGAACTCGACCTAGCCGAAAAGCCTACTGTAATGATGAAACGCATCGACGCATTTTTTATATTGATTGTTTTAATAGTTATGGCTCTCGGCTATACCTTCTACTATACGTCGACCTCGAAATACTTTTTCGACAACAATCCAAAAATGCAGGCCGAATTTGAACGCCAGCGTCAACTGGGTATTTTACAAAAAGAGCTGGCGCTGTTGAATGAGAAAAAAGGCCAGCGAAGCATAGCGAGTATTCGTGCAAACGAAGCTCTTAGACCTGAAGCTGTGGCATTTAAACCTGAAACCGCTGAACAGCATTTTGCTTCGCTTCAAGAAACCTGCTCCTTGAATCCGGATCTTCCGGATTGTCTGAGTGAGATCGATCTGGTCATTACTCAATTTCCCGAGACGGTGTGGGCGGCTGAGTCGATGTTGGTTCTTTTAGATATCTATCAACAAAATAACGAAAATCGCCGCTCGATGGAACTGGTTAAAGTTCTGCGGACGCGCTTTGCTCAGTACGCCAACGTACAAGCTAAAGTTAACTATTACGAAAAGAAGCCTTTATGATGAAGCCCGTGATAACGACTTTGCTTTGTGTTTTAAGCTTAGTGGCACAGGCCCAGACGATTCAGGTCCCTGAAAAATGCGCGGCCCGTACCGCGCCTTGTATTATCAAGACCCTGAATGAAGACTATAAGTTCACTTATCAGGGTTACGAAGTGAATATTTCACCCGAAACGATCATCAAAATAAGCAACGATAAAAAACACTTTAATTTTGACGTCTTAAAGGGCCATATCAGTCTTGAAAAAACAAAGGCTACGGCTGAAAGTACGGCCTCGATAGATACGGTTATGATTGACAGTGGTCACGTGATGGCCAGCCGTGAGAATTCTTCATTGAAGGTTCTGAACCTTGAGCACTTTATTTTGTCCGACTATAGAATAGAAGGTACTGTTGAAGCCTATGCTGTTCGCTTGAGTAGCGACTTTGCTTCCAAAAACGAGCTGATCAGCTTCGCCAAAAACCACTTTGACAAGGTTGCTGAGCTACGTAATTTTTTAAGTTCGATCGAAGCCGACTGGGTCAGCGAGTTTAAACGCCAAAACGACCTCCAGACCAAAGCTTTAATGCGCTCAGTTGCTTCCGAAGAAGAAGAAACCGAAAAGAAGGCTGCTGAGCGGCGCCGATTAGATGAGCAGCGCAAAAAGTCGCGCCATCAACTTTTTTACAGGACATTCGAACGCTAAGTCGTTATCCTTGTACAATGCTAGCTACAAGAAGAGCCAAAATCGTCGCCACGATCGGTCCATCGACTCGTGATCCCCAAAATTTACGTAAAGCCATTCAAGCGG
>JANPAD010000204.1:0-7385 GCA_031429735.1 Bdellovibrio sp.
CGACCTTGATCAGAAAAAATTTACCCTCGAAACGCCTGTCCGAGGTTTTGCGTTTAAGCTGCGCTTAGACCGCGTCGATCAAAACCGGCAGAAAAAGTACGCCATCATTTACGATTATAAATCGTCAGGCTACGGTATTGAAAAATCCGATAAATGGCTGAGCGAGAAACAGTTTCAGATGCTCTTGTACATTACGGCCTTGAAACTTGTAGCGCCGGCGGATTTGGCCGTCAAAGGTTCGCTCTATTATTTTTATAAAACCTTCGACATCAAAACAGGTTTAATTGATCAAGCTATCGGTCTAGAAGACTTTCTTTTCAATAGCAAAAACAAGTCCTTATCAGACGAAACCGAATTTGCCGAAATTGAAACTAATTTTGTCACCGTAGTCGCCGATGTCCTCGAGAAATTGAGCCAAGGGCAGTTTGAAGCCAAGCCCTTTAAGACTCATGTTTGTGACGACTGCGATTGGAGGCAGCTGTGCAGAGCAGTTCATCTGATGTAGCCTCAACGGCTTTACGATCACAGTTCATTCGTGCCGGAGCGGGCGCTGGTAAAACTCGCCGTCTTATTCACAGCTTTCTTGATTTTGCTGAAGAATTCAGGTCTCAAAATGGCCGCTTGCCGCGAATTATCATGACCACGTTTACTCGCAAAGCTACGCAAGAGGTAAAAGAACGTCTTTTAGTGGAGGCGCTCAAACGAGGGAAACAGGATCTTTTTGAATACATTAACAAAAAATCTTACGTTCATATTTCTACAATTCATGGTGTCTTAAGTCTTTTGTTAAGTCAGCAATCGGATAGGATGCGTTTTCCCCAGGACATTAAAATTGTCGACGATGTCCAGTTTGCACGTATTTTGAAAAAGCAGATGAATGAAATTTTCAAAAAGCATCCGCAGTATATCGATCTTCTTGAAACATATACCTTTAACGAACTTGTGGGCCTTTCGAAGCAGGCGCTTGAACTTAAAGCTCAAAATCACCGACTTTCATATTTGAACGTGTCTGATATTCGTAAACATGCACTTAAAACAAAAAAAGATATGGTCACGATTATTGAAGAGATCTTTAGGCTGGCGAATCCCGAAAAATCGTGGATCGCTTTTTTTGAGTACCTCGGACAACTCAAAATCAGTATTGAAGAGGGGGATGAAGCTTCGTTTACATCTCTGTTGGCCTCGAAACCCCGTAAGCCGGGGTGGAGTGAAGCGAAGCCTACGCTTGATCCGGTAGCACATGAACTGATTCAAGAGCTGCTCAAAGGATATTTTGACGATGCATTTGACGACGAAGTGTATATACAACAGCACGAACAGCTGAACTCAACATTTGATCTCTATTTGAACGATTTATTCAAAGCTCAGTATGAGCACAAACGCCGCACGGGCCAACTGACGATCGGTGATCTCGAAAGTCTTTCTTTACAAATGATTGAGCAACAGCCTGAAGCGGTTCGCGAGTTTGCTGACTCATGGGATTTTTTCATGATCGACGAATTTCAAGATACGTCGCCTATTCAGGTGAAAATTTTGAATGAGCTTATCGGGGGAAAACCCTGTTTTGTCGTAGGCGATCCTCAACAGAGTATTTATCTTTTTCGTGGCGCGCGTTCAGAAGTTTTTAATCTGAAACAGAAAGAAATGACGAAGGCGGGTGCCCAAGTTGATTTACTTGATACGAATTACCGCTCAGAACCCACGTTGATGAATCATATTAACCAGTTGGTGAGCAGGGTCAGCGGTCAGTTTAAACCGATGAAAACCAAATCAGAAGTCTCTTCGGAAAAAGTGACACCATTTGACACATACTTCGTCAAGACGGGTGAAACCGCAGTTGGCGTTATTGAACAGGTTCGCCATTTATTTTCATTAGGTGCGAAGCCCCAGGATATCTGCGTGCTTTCTCGCAATAACAAGTCACTTCATCAAGTTGCACACAGGGCATCTGAATTCGGAATTCCGGTTCAGCAGCAAAGTGCTGCTGGTTTTGAAGAGACGCGTGAAATTTTAGATTTGATGAGCTTCAATCGCTTTTTGAATAATCCGCACGACGACGAAAATTTTATTACTCTTGCACGAAGCCCTTGGTTCTACATTAGTGATGAGCAGTTGCTTGAGCTGGCTGATGCACGAAAACTTACGCGGTCATCTTATTGGTCTGCGCTTAGTCGCTCGAAGCTGCCGCAAAAAATGCGGGCTCAGCATTTTCTTGATTTGTTCGATGTGACCGGCATTTTGCAAACGACGCAGCTTTTTATGCGTGAATCGAATTTTTTAAGTTACTCACGGTACTACGATGCAAGCGGGCGTCGCGAAGCCAACGTTTTTAAATACATCGCTTCATTAGCCGATGCCGAAAAGAAACCGGGTTTTTCGTTGGGTCTATTCTTAGAAGAACAGTTCATGTCATTGCAATCTGATTTAGGCTCGGGGCAGGGTGAGGCTCAGCCAGTTGAACAGCCCGACTGTGTAACGTTGATGACGATTCATGCTTCGAAAGGTTTGCAGTACAAGCATGTGATCGTCGTGGGTTTTAACGATATTATTCAAACGACAAAAGTGATCCGACTGGCATTTTCGCCGGATGAACAGAAGTACAGCCTGACCGCATTTGATCCAAGCGATCAAAGCCTACGACCCAGTCGCTGGTCTGAAGATATTCGTAAGCAATTAACTGAGCGTGAATTAGAAGAAAGTGAAAGAGTGCTCTACGTCGCCGTCACCCGTGCGATTGAAAGTCTAACCTTGGTTGCCGATACCGCCAAAAAAGCCAATAAACACTCGTGGTCCATGAAAACCGGCTGGCCTGAAATCGGCGAAAATAACGGAACCGATTTTAAAACAGTTTCGCTCGAACACAACAGCACCGAAGTGATTTCTCGAAAGACTGATATTATACAAATGCAGGCGCGTCCGCTCTTCAAAGAGCTTCCTGAAAACCAACAAAAGACTCAGTCCATTACTGACTTGTTGCAAACGACGGGCGTGGCGATGGCTAAGCCTCAGCAAGAACTGCAATTATTAAACTTAAAAAAGGCTCAGTACGGTACCGATCTGCACCGAATTTTTGAATCGATGAAATATATCGACCTGAATGTTTTACGAAAAGACCTTACAACCACTGACCAAGCGGCCATTGATTACATGTTGGCGCAGGGTGATTTGCGCTTGGCCGAACTTTTAAAACACGGTCACAATGAATGGGGTTTCGGTCTAAAAACCAAGACCCGGTTTATTCAAGGACAAATCGACTTGTGGGCCGAACTGCCGGATGAAATTCACGTTCTCGATTACAAAACCGGAAGCTCATTCTTTTCTGAAAAAGCTTTCGAGCAATTAAGTCTGTATACAATGGCGTTATTGAAAATGAATCAGATTCCGACGGGTAAAAAGATTATTCACTCAGTCGTCTATCCTATTGAAAAAACATTGAAGCAGAAAACATTCCCGAATGCGGCCGAGTTTCAACAAAAACTCAGCCCGGCCATTCAGGATATATTCTAATTATTGCAGAACAGTATCACCGTCGACGATTGACGAGTAGGTCGCCAATTTGTCAATGAGTTCTAGTTCGGTGTTGTAGTCTCTATCAACTCTGCGAGTATTCATCATAACGGATGCCAAAACTGCACCCGTAATTTCAGTTTGGTCCTGTAACTTGACCTTCATTTCACCGGTGTACTCACTTACGAATTTGAAAGCGGTCGCAACGAGCTGCATACCTTCAATATCTTGGTTGGCGGCCTTGAAATTCTTTTTCAGCTGGTCGAGAACCTCTTTGACGTTTGGGTTCTTATCCTCAGACAAGGCCGTAAGAGTTTCACCGATGACCTGAATCTGAGACACCATCATTTCACGTATAATCGCAACCTGCTTGTCAAAATTAACATCTGATTCGGCTTTGTCTTCATTTGCACTCAGCAAAAGATTTTTAGCGTTGGCTTTGCGTAAGTATTTCACAAACGTCGCGGCTATGTTGTTCATCTTTCTTCTTGAAGCAATCAATTCTTTGTCTCCGGTTGCGGCAACGAACTGGTCGATACTCATTTCGTTTGCGGCTTTGCAGGCATCCGTTTCGCTTCCGCCGCGGCAGGCTTCTGATTGCATTTGCTGGTAAGCACCAATAGTCGGACGATCACCTTCTGCCAGCTGTTTCATGAAATCAAATAACGAGGCCTTATTAGTTAAGTAATATTCATAGCGAGCCGCATTGGCCACCAGCGCGGCTGCGCCCGGAGCATTTTGCGATGCAAAATAAACTTTGGTGTCGCCCAAACCGCGCTTTTGGCCCGGTTTTAGAACATTTATGCGGTCTTTCGGAGCCGAAGCTTCTGGTGAACGGGACACCTTAAATGTTTCAGAGTAAAGATCGTCTGTCGACTGCCGGCCTTCGGCAAGGCTTAAGATCGCTCCGACAGCCGTATCTTCACCCAACATGTAAGTGGGTTCTACTGAGATAGGTAATTCAACAAAGCTGATCGAATCCGGCGCGTCGCTCGGTAAGAAAAAACCACCGCTCAGATTATTACTCAAAATACCGAACATGGTCTGGACGGTTAAAGAGGAAACAGCCGCACGATTTCCTAAAAAGTATTTTTCAAAAATGGTGTAAGAAATCTGACTGTTACTTTTCGATTCAACTGTTGAAGGGGCCGAAGAAGCTTGCAGCAGGAACATCAGCGCATAAGATTTGTCGAAATTCAGGCCGATCGTATTGATTTTATCACGGTCGCCACCCAAAGCACTGATATCGTAAGAGCTGCGTTCCTCAATTAATTTGTAAAAGTTAGGAGCTTGAGGATCGCCGGTCGGTAGCACAAAGAGAGAGAAACGGTTGTCGTCCGCAACCAGTCCGTCTTTATTGAGATCGTTCGCGGCGTCAGCGGCGGCCTGATCAATCACGGCCTGCGGTGAATTTGAACCCGCGATAACAACCCGACGCATGACCGGTCTGTTTGTATCCGGAGTGCGAATCAGTTCATGAAAGAACTCGTACCCAATGCGTGCCGCTGTCAGTTGATCATCCAGAATTTGGTTTTCAATATCAGTCATTCGCCCTGCGCCGCTCTGGTAGGTGTTGATTGCTTCATCAAGGAACGCACGTAGACCTTGGAAGGTATCAATACTGCGGTCGATGATCTGCATTTTCTCATTCCAACCGAAATTAATTTTGTCATACACGTAATAACGATTCGCGTAGGAACGGTTGTAGTCTTGAATGGCATTTTGCACGATTTCAACAGGGCTGCCGCCTACGTCAAACTGTTTGCACATAATACTAAGGCCAAGACCGGTGTCGTCGCACTGTTCGTAGTTACGCAGAAGTTCACGATTAACAAGGACGGGTTTACCGGTTTCAGGAGGATCCTTTACGACTTCGCCAGTTTTCGGATCCCTTTTCTCAACCTCAAAAGTCAGTTTATTGAACGTGTCTTTTGTCAGATGCACGTAAGATCTTTGACGGGCAAATTTAAGCGTAAGCTCCTGCATGCTCGCAAGATTTTTTTTCTCACCAACAAGATTCATTTTATAATTCGCAAATTCGGGGTCTTTAATATATTCGGGATTCAGTTCAATCAGTCCTGTATAGCCCGCGCGCATCGCATGAGCATCGTAGGGGCCGGGTCCGGCGTAATTCATGTCGATGTCCGGCATGTAATCCATAATCGAGGAATAGTTGCGGCCGGTTTTATCGTTTTCGTCGAATTTGTAATTGGCTTTATCCGTCGAGGCCTTGAAGTTATGGTGCAAGCCGATCGCGTGACCCAACTCATGCGACAAGGTGCTCATAACTGTTTTCTTGAAGTTCAGCATCAGGTTCTGGTGTGGATCAGCATCGAGAACCATGGCTTCATCGTTAATACCATTGCGGTCGCTCTGCTCGTAGAAACAACCAGGGCGGTTTTTAGTGCGCTCATCAAACCGGATGGCCGCAGCTAAAAGCTGTGAACGCTGTTGCAAAGTTTGTTTAGCCTGAGGGCTGAGTCCACCGTACTTGATGAAAGCCTCGTTCACTGCGAATTCAAATTGTTTCGGCTGACCGGCCAATTCTTTGTTAACCGCGATTTCAGTTAGCTTCTTGATAAATGTCTGTTCGTTGACTGTGTACTTGGCTTTTTGCGGTTTCAGGATGTTTTGCTGAATCATAGACGCAACTAGTTGTTTAGTTGCCGCTAAACGCTGCTGATGATTTTGCGGTCCTTGACGACCGATCAGAATTCTTTTCGCGCGTCTGTTCATTTTCATTTTTCCAATGAGCTGATGCATTTGTGCGCTCGATTGTTCGAGTCGCGCCTGAATGCTACGTGCTGTCTGGCCTGGCGCAGTCGTTTCAGGCGGTGGAGTGTTAACGACGGTGCCGTCGTCCGAAGCCGCAGATTTGACCGGGTGTTCTAACTCATAGTCTGCGATTTGACGATTCTTTATATCCTCGATATTGCGTTCATATTCACGGCTTATACTCGTGAACTTTAACCAGCGCTCGACATCTTTTAAGCTGTTGCCCGTATAAACAATAACATTCGAAGACTGAATAATACCCGAACGCGGATTGGCCGCAGGTTGGGCCACGCCTAAAAGTCCATTTTCAGCAGGTAATTCCTGAAACCAAATATAATTGCGATCTAAATCACCTAAGTGCGTTTCAGTGTTCGCATCGTCAACGATCAATTCAAGATAGTTCTGGCTCGGGTCACGTTCCAGCGGCGTGCCCTTGAAGGCCAGGCGAAGAGTTGCATTCCATTCAGCAATGACCTTCTCGGCCGCCTCAACTAAAAGCTGACGGCGTTCAGGTGTTGTTGCATCGGCATTGTTAATACCACCTAAGTGATAAGTTACTTTTTTGCCGTTCCGGAAGTCATGAACCATCGGCATATATTTTTCGCTGCCATTACGATTTGCGAGCTGGCCTTCGCCGTCAACTAAATCAGCTAAAGTAAAAAGACCGAAGTTGAAAGCACCTTGCTGAGTGTTTGAAATATTCTCAGCAAACTGAATATCAGAATTGGGATCTGCATGCTTCATGAACGAGATTCGCTCTTTAATGTTGAAGTTAAACTGATATGTAACACCCGAAATCATCGAGTTGGTTTCTTTGCGCGCAACACATTCATCCGTAGCGGCCACAGTGTAAGAACCGCTCAGTGAGTAATTGAGGACTCCAGCCGTGTTCAAACGCATATCCATATCGGTGACATTGAGAGATGAATTTGTCTGCAAGCAAGCGCCGTCGGCATAGAAAGCCAAAGGAGAGGTTGAATCCGGAATGGTGTTTCTTGTCCAGTCAACGATGGCGTATTCGGCTTTTTCCTTCGTTGTTTGCTGAGCCGTAGGCACCGTTAACTGTGAACCTTGAGCATCGGTGCGAACCATACGAACATATT
>JANPAD010000205.1:0-6525 GCA_031429735.1 Bdellovibrio sp.
GGGTTACCTGCATTAGGCATATTTTTTGGGCCTGGGCCGGTCGGAGCTTGCAGATTACGGTAATAGAGTTTTGAGGCATCTGGGTTACCGCGCACGACGAGGCCTGCATCAATAAAATTTTGCTCGGTGTACTGGCGCCAAGTACCGTGACACTGCAAGCAGTTTGAATTGATGGCCGCTTTTGCAATAAGATAGTTCGGCGAGCCGATATCTGTAAAGTTACTGAAACGGACGTCGTCCAAGCTGCTGGAATTTTCTATTTTTCCGCAACTCATGAGAATAGAACTTAGTAAAAGTATAAGGGCGACGGACTTTTTCATTATTTTTTTGGCGCCGGTACCGGAGCAGCTTTTGCTTTACCGGCTTCAGGAAGTGCCGCGGCCGTTTTCTTTGAAAGTGGAATGATCGCTTCGACCTTAACTAAATCTTCAACCCCGATACCTTTGTAACTGATATCTTTGATATCGAAATCAGAAAGTTTCAAATCGAATGTCGCTTTGAGTTTATCCTTGCCTACTTTTTCATAAGCTCCCGAAACTTTACTTTGCTTGCCTTTAATGATCAAGGCCGCGAGGCCCTTACCGTCTTTACCTTTTGCGATTTTCATCACGATTTCAGGATATTTTGCAGCTTCGAGATATTTATTAACCATGTGTTCATCGCGTAAGCTGATACCTGTTTTCAGAGTCTTCACATCAAGTTTGACATCAGTAGCCTCGATCATTCCTTTGTCATCTTCAGTGGCCTTGCCGACAACCGAATTACTTTCAGCAACAAAATCGCCAGCCGGATTAAGTGTAACTTCGACTTTTACATTTTGTGACCAAGCCGAATGTGATAAAATAAGAGCGACCGTGAACGCTGCTTTAGAAATTGCCATAAATGGAGCCCCTTGTGGGTTTTATGTTAAACAGATCGAACCTAAAAAGCCAGACTTTTTAATTATTAAGCGCCCCGTCTGTCATCCAATCACGGAGAGCTTTTTTCTGCTCAACCGTCAGCGGCGCCCCGCCCTGAGGCATTAAATTCGATTTGGTTGTAACGGCCATATACAGCTGGCTGATGTCTGGATTGGTCGTGTTTGTGTAGGCTTTAACAGATGTATATGTTGATAAATCTACGCCACCATAGCGGCCCTTATCGGTCGGGTTATGACATCTTGTGCAACTCGGAACGAAAACTTTAGACGCCAAGCTTTGATAGGTCGGCATGATCGGCGTAATGGTCGGAGGTGCAACACCACCCGGTTGAGTCACCAGCCCTTGTTCGATCCAATTGAAAATAATTTGAGATTCATTTTGGCTGAGGAGCGAAGAGTGATCTGCATTATTATTCAAAACAGCATAAAGCGGTGAAAGTGCAGCCTGACCCGGAATCACCAAGCGGTAATACTGAAGCGAATTCAAGTCAGTTATGTAATTGATATCACCCAGTGAAACGCTTGGACTGTGACAAGCCGAACATTTGTTCTGCAAAATCGTCATCGATTTTGCATTCAGTTGCTCTGCTGAATAGCTGCCACTGCTATCGGATTCGGATGAGGCATCAAGATCCATCGGCTTCATTGAATTCGAGCAGTTCTGATAGCCCATCAGCAGAACCAGTGTTGAAAAACCAATGGTGATAAGTTTGATTTGTTTTTTCATATTAGTTGTTTTTCGCTCCACTTCGTATCCATTGACGTACGAGATCAACCAGTTGGTCATTTGTCAGATAACCATCCAGCGGCATCGGCGACAAATTAACGTTGCCCGGGTAATCAGGATTCATACGATTAAACATTTTGCTATTATCAGCGGCGTAATCCGGATTGGCCGCATCTTGAATGATCACGCGTTTGGATAACATCAGGTCAAAGTTCGTCATATCGTAGCCGCCGTTAAGATCGCGCGAATTATGACATTTGACGCAGTTCAAACCGAGAGTGCCCGTGCCCGGAAGCATCAAACTTGAAAAGGTCACTTCGCCGGTTGCAGGGGCCGGATTACCTGCTTTTAAGATAATGACGTACATGTCATTATTGGTTGTTGAAACTTTACCGTTGTTCGACATCACGTTAACACGTAAACGCAAGACACGATTTGTTTCACGGCGTATGTCCGTCGAAAAACGAATGACGGCATTTTTACGCTGACCCGAAGCTAAGAATAAATTAAATGAATTCGTAATAACTTTATAGTCCCAGTCAAAACGGTTGTAATCACCACCATCTGTAACTAAACGGGCCTTTTTAAATTGGAGGTTGATATCACCATCGTTATAGCCTTGCGCCCGCATATAATCATACACCGGTTTTAAACAAGTGCTGCTGACCGTGAAAGACTGATCTCCAGTTTTACCGCAAACACTATCATTGGCCGGATCAACCGAGACAACCACCGGTGAATCCGGTGGTAAATTTGAAGCGACTTCAAACGACACATCACGACCCGTCGGACTTGTCGCACTGATCATGCCACCGATAATATCGGTGAACCCGATGGTCACCGGTGCCGGGCGAGGCCCGAGCGTTTCAGGTTCGAGAGTTTCAAACGCCACATTGACGAAATCCTGCGAGGTCACCGCACCTAAAGCCACTAAGCCGCCGGTTGAAAGCAGGCCGATGTTATCACCGGTGTTGGTCGAATTGGCGTAGATATCTTTATTTATATATTTAAATGTAGAAGGATACATGATCAGTCGCGTGTTCAACTTAATATAAATTGTTTTCACTTTGACATCTGTTGCATTATTAAAAACAACAGGATCATGAAATGCGTAGTAATCCTGACCGGCCGCGTTTTTACGGTAAGTCACTTTAATTTGAAATTTCGAAGTGGCTCCCAAGACCGGCAAATTCATGTTCGTTTTTAAAAGCGAAAGTTCTTTTGTTAAGTCCCAAGTTAAAACTTGTTCTTCGTTCACCTTCATCACGGGAATTTTTCGATCAGTTGTTTGTACTGTCAGAATATCCCTTGGATCAACTGCAATCGTTTCAGGGGGCAGGCCTTTACACTCGTTGTACTCGCCGACGCCCTGTTGCCATTTCAACTTAAGCTCATTAATGGTTTGAGTGTGCTGAGTACCAGTTGATGGCGGCTGATGCGAAGGACTCACTGCATTGCTTGAAACTTTTTGATAACCGCGGGCTTGGAAAACCTGATAAGCCCAGTTGACATCTGGACTCGCAAATTGCGGACGACTGCTATCGGTGGCATGACATTGAGCACAGTTTTGACGAACAAATCCATAGTATCCGTCAGCAAATAATTCTCTGATCGTATCTTCGCAAAGATCACCGGTTTTAGTCAGACCGCTGGTTGAAGACGAGTCATTAGAACCGCTTGTAGAAGATGAAGACATATCCGGCGGTTGATACTTCGAGCAGTTGTTAAACTGCAAAAGCATAACCAGCACAAACGGTGCTGCTAATATAAAATGCTTATACTGATTTAGTCTGTTCACGTCCACCCCATTTACCCCAAAAACTCAAAATTCAAGTACAGTTCAAATACAGTTCAAAACTCGTCAAAAAACTTAAGCGATCTTTTTCAATAAATCGATTTGCGAAGAATCAAACACCCGATTCGTAATCGTTTCAAATGACGAAACCGGTTTGCCCGCAAAACTCACGTAATTTAAAAATGCGGCCGCCGCTGCTTTTTCTGGATTATTGCCCGTCGGCACACTGCTGGTATCGGAATCTTGTCCGGCCGTCAGGTAACCGATTTGCTGTGATGTATTTGTTGAGTTTTGATCCAGGGCCACAGTCACACCGCGAGTCGGATGATAAGCAATTATGTACATGCAACCGTTCAGGCCGCGGTCACTGGTGAACATCGCGCCCGGTTGATCCGAGTCTGCTGATGAGACCGAACCGTCACTGCAAACCACGATGTACCCCGGCTTGCCCATTAAAGCAAATGACTGCAATGTTTTACCGACCACAACACCGGCCGCAATATCACGCGTGTCTGTTGTTGCACGAGGGTTGTTATGGTAGTCGTAGCCACCCATATCAAAACTGACCGGGCCGGCATTGCCGTTAATGGCATTGTAAACCATTGTTGCAAAGACGAAGTCTTGATTTGTCGTCGCCGTATTTGCGGTAATACCCCACAAAGTGGCATAAGCCGCATTGCTCAGCGGAGAAATATTAAGTGATCCGCTGTTGCCGATCAAACTTGTATTGGTGATGTTTGCACATTGCATGAGACGGCTCAAAGTAGCACCGCCGCTCATGCCGCTTAAACCTGCCACTTGCTGTGCTGTCAGGCCTTGAATGGTGGTGAATAATTTAATTTTTTGGTCCGACGTCATGTCTTTTAGAGCACCTTCAACGCCCAAGGCTCCGATGACGTCTTCGTAACGACCAACACGTAAAGGCGCAGATGGAGCCACAATTGCCGGCGCGGCCGCAATACCAGTAATTGTTTCAGCGCGGCCCAGGCTCGGCAAAATAGATCCGGCGGCTCCGAGTTTTTGAATCATGCCGGTCATACCGAAGGCATTCATTGAAGAGTCATCTTGTGATGAAACCATAAGACCGACAAACGCCGATTTACTCATCGTTTGCGGAAGTACAACACTTGAAAGACCCGTGTAAAAACCGGACTGAGCGTAAAACATGGCGTTATTCGAAAACGCCCTTAAAAGTGGAATGTTGGCGCCGGTGCCGCCACCAATACGGCTGTAAGATGAAAGCAACTGCCCGCCCTTGCCGGTTGGAATGAAGTTGTAACTCATCGCCGCGCCACCGTTGAGTTTGATTTGAACGAAGGCCGGCAAATCACCACCGGCCGCTGTAGTACAAACCAAATCTTCGGCCTGAGCCACGCCCACGTTCGCAAACATTTTGAGCCAGTTCGGCATCGCCACACTGGCGGCAAACGGAATAACTCCGCTGGCGAGCAATTCACGACGGTCCATGGGGCGACCATGACTCTGCAGGTAAGACTTCGCCACATCTTCTGAGGCCTTTTCACTTACCGACAAATTCTTTTCTTCGTTCTTCTTAGACTTCGACATTTTTCCCCCGGTTCAATAAAACTTTATAAAATTAATTTAATAAACTGTTCAGGCTTGAAAGCATCGCTGTGCACAACAGCAAGGCCTGTTTACGTGCGGCACCGGTTCCCGAAGGAACAGACGCAACCAGGTCAAGCACCGCTTGGCGCTCAACTGCGCTTTCATTTTTCTGCCAGCAAGAAATAGCCAATCGCGATAATGAATTGGCCACTAAGTTGTCAGCAGGTTTTGAGGTTGAAGTTAAATTCCAGCCGATAAAAATACGTGAAGTGCCGTTGATCTCTTGATCGATCAAGTCATCACAGATTTCACCAGAAATATTCGTGATGGCCATCAACATCGGTGCGGTCACCGAATTGGCGTCGCCGTAGGCTGAAATAGAAGACTTTTTTGCGTCATAGATACGTAGCGTATCGTCGCTCGGAGAAATTACACCGGCACATGATGTGAGTTGATCCAGAGCCTGTCTTGCGTAGACAACTGAAACTGTTTTTGCACCTGGGATATAATCAGGATCGGTCGTTGTACCGCTGCTGCCGTTGTTGCCGGTTGCAGCCGTCGAAGACATATTCGTCTCGAACTCACCGCGTTTGCTACAACCGTTACCGACTGTCACTAGTAAGCCCACCAGGCCTAACGCTGATGCAACTAATATGCTGATCTTTTTTACCTTCATTACTGTCCCCCTAAACAATTATCGCTCGTCACAACTTTTTGAAATAAATATTTTAAACTGAAAGACTGTTTTGAAAAATCAGACGCAACCTGATCTAAGAACGCCACATCTGAAGTATTGAAGTCTCGCTTACAAACTTGCCTGAACACCCGCTCAGCCATACAACGCGGAAACTTCGGACTGTTCGCTATAGTCTGACCGAAATCAGTTACGCCTTTGCCCGACATAATATTAAATTTAAACTGGCTAATATTCGCATTGTAAACCGCGTTGTTAACCCAATTTTCGTCAACCGTGCGACGGCCGTCCGGAAACACTTCGGAGTTGCGATTTAATTTGGCAGTCACACCCGGATAGGTCGCGTTGATCTGCATGCCGAAACCCATGTTTTCATCTGCAGTGGCCCCAATACCTTGCACAACGAAGGCGTGTTTTGCAAAACCGTTACCGAATGTCCAACGGGCGTAGGCGGGTCTGAAACCATCTAAGATAGTATGGCAAGCACGGCAGGTTGTTGTAAATTTAGTATGGCTTCCACCCGGAAAACGATCGATGTCAGGGCCCACGACGTTATCCGGCCCCGAAGAATCGGCCACGTTTTCAAGCGGCGTACATAAAAACTCTTTAAAGGTGTACTCAATTAAACGGCGGTTCGTACCAGCAATTGCGTGCTCAGCTAACCACTGGCGAGAAGTCAAAAGACCGGCCGGCGATGGATTTGGTACAGCCTTTTTACCATCGAAAACTTTTTGAGTGTCGACTTTTAAAACTTTACCTAAATCAAAACGGCCATTTTCAAGGGCTTGGTAGTGATTATTTGAACGTAATATGTCATCTTCAAC
>JANPAD010000206.1:0-9510 GCA_031429735.1 Bdellovibrio sp.
CCGAATTCGCTGATGGCAAAGACACTGGATTGCTGCTCTTCAGGTAGTTCTGCTTTGCGCGATTTGGTACAAGCGCTGACAAAAGCAATGACCGAAATCAGCTTGATCAGTTGAAGCAATTGTTTGTTCATAGTCGGCTCCTTCAATTTTCTTTAGAAACTCATGCTCAGTGTTCCGTAGACCACTGAAGAGTTTTCATTAATTAATTCTATATTCGAATCTGTTCCGTCCGGTTTTAAAGTTGCACCGGAATTGCTGTGACCTAAAGCCAAAGCAAAGTTGTCATTGACCGAGTAACCAAGTTCTTCGGTCATTTCAAATGCACTTTTCGTATTGTTCTGATAAGTCAATCGAGAGCGATTAATGAAAGCCCAACTGAAACTCCAGTCAGAAAGGCCATAGCCTAAACTTAAAGTTTGGTTGGATGAATACTGATTCAAAACTCGGCCGTTAATGTCTTCTTCATACGCGTGAAAATTGCGGCCAAGTGTCACTGCCGCTAATATTGAAGGACCTTGGCCATCAAGCGGGTCCATTGCAAAACTTAATCCGGTAGACACCGCTGTTTGCAATTGATCGCGTCGAGTCGATGTCTTAGAAACGGGTGCTACGACTGTGATCGAGTAGCCGATTCTTGAGTTGTAATCTGTCGCAAGATTCAGTTTGGTCGGATTGAAGCCAAATCTCAACGGCACGTCTGCAAAGTCGTTTTCAGTCGAGCTTGATTCATCACGTAAATTTTGTGAGTAAGTCATTTCAGAAGAAAATGACCCGAACGCAAGCTTGACCGCAGGTTTAAACGTGTAGTCCATCGAATCGCTGCGACTGCCGTCCTGAAAGTCGACCAAGCTGGTACTCCGTGAAATATCGAAACCGAAGCTAAACGAGGCCGGGGAAACCGTAGGTTTTTTAACCTGAGTCGTCGATGAGTTTGATGTCGAAGGCGTAGCGGCAGCCATAGTTTGAAAACTGACTAAGAATGAGACAGTCATTACAAAAAACGTACGCAACGGTTTTAAAGTCATCTATATCACTTCCTATTGAACACAAATCGCTTTTCTGATTACTTAGCGAAGTTCGTACCACAAATATTAAAACCCGATTCAGGCTGCTTTTAGTGCCGTGACTCGGGTGTGATTTTGTGTGACCATTTTGGTGTGCAAGCAATTATTTACAGTGATGGTGCGTGTTCTGGAAATCCCGGCCCTGGTGGCTGGGGCGCTATCGTTTGTTTAAATGGCGTCGTTCGTGAGTTGGGTGGCGGAGCGGAAGCCACGACGAATAATCGTATGGAGATGCTCGGCGTGCTTGAGTCTTTACGTCACTGTCTTCTTTCGAAAGCTCAATTTGCGCAGCCTTTGAAAATCCAGATTTATACCGACTCTGTTTATGTCATAAAAGGCGCGACCATGTGGATGCACGGCTGGAAACGCCGCGGTTGGAAAAACGCCGAAAATGAAGAAGTGGCTAACCGCGATATTTGGATTCGTTACGACGAGGTTTTAGCCGCCTGTAAAAGCAAGTCTATTTCGATCGAGTGGAATTTTGTTAAAGGTCATACCGGCGTTGCCGGTAATGAGCGTTGCGATGTCATCGCCGTGGCTTTTTCAAAAGGACAGTGGGTCGAACTTTATGAAGGATCGAGCGAAGCTTATCTATTTGATATCCATGAAGTTCCGGCCACACGCCCTTTGCCTGAATACAACAAACAAAAAACCGCCGGCAAAAAAAAAGCGGCGTGGTATGTCAGTTACGTGAATGGCGTTTTTAAAAAACATCAAACCTGGTCTGAATGCGAGGCCTTGGTTAAAGGCCGCGCCGCCCAGTTTAAAAAAGTAACTTCACAGTCTGAAGAAGACGAAATGAAGAAAAAATGGGGAGTCAGTTAATGCAAGTTCAAAGTCAAATCGTTCTTATTACGGGCGCCAATCGTGGAATCGGTTTAGCCGTTGCGGAGGCCTTTGCTCGCGAAAAAGCCCATCTACTGCTGGCCATTCGAAAAAATGACAACGAACTGTTGAATAAACTTAAATCTCTGGGTGCTGCGAGTGTTGAAATCATCGAAGCTGATTTGGTGACTCGTGCCGGTGTTGAACAGCTTGTTAAAAACATTGAAAACCGACGTATTGATATTTTATTTAACAATGCCGGCCTGCTGACTGGCGGTCTCATCGAAGAACAACCGCTCGACGATATCTACAATATGTTCCAGGTGAACATACAAGCGTTGGTGCATTTATCTCGCGCTGTGGTGCCACGTATGGTTCAACAAAAGTCCGGTAAAATTATCAACCATGCTAGCGTTTCAGCGGTTATGCATTTGCCGTGTGCTTCAACTTATTCAGCCAGCAAAGCCGCGGTATGGGCCTTTACCGATTGTCTTCAGCAAGAGTTGCGTGGCACAGGTGTCAATACCTTGTGTTTATTTACTCCCGGAATTAAAACTCGTATGTTCGATAAAATTGACGAGCTTTTTTCAAAAAACCTCGAAACTCCAAAAGATACGATCAGTCCCGAAGAGTATGCACTCAAAATTCTTAAGGCCGTAAAGAGCGATCAAGTTTATTTGGAGCCGACCGGTACGACTGGCTTTGCGTTGATCATTGCTCAACACTTCAGATCTTTTTTCAATTGGGCTGCGGTTCAACGTTTTCATCGCACACCGCCAGTCTCGAAATGATTCACTTCATTTAGACCGGCGTCTTATTTTGCGAAGGTCGTCGAATTGACGGTTGCAAATGATTTTTTTCGAATGATCATTTTGAGATTAATCAGCGCAAAATCATGTTTTAGGCCAAAGCTATTTAAATGTGAGTTATCCTGTACTTAGATATGAAACCGAATGCCGCACTCGACCGGAGTGTACTACTTGCAGAGTTAGAGGCCGAACAGCGCCGAAACGAAGGAATTATTTTTTCTGCGGTCGTGCATGTCGTGCTTTTGTTGGTGGCCATTAACTTCCATTCAATCGAAAAAATTTTAAATCTCAGCTCGGTTAATAAATTCGGAAACACTTCCGAAAAAGTTGAAATTTCCCTCATCGAAATAGGTGCGGTACCCGGCGGTACCGGCGTAGTCCAATCGGCTCCACAAATTGAGAATGAAGCTTCAAACGTAGCCGCGGCTCCCGATATAGAAAAACTTGCAGATCAAGCGGCTGTCAAAAACACGCAAGCTGTGCCATCTGAGGTCAAACTTTCTCAGGCGCAACCTGCCGCAGTCAAACTTACAGTCGATGAACAGGCTGATGTTAGTCAGAAAACTAAGAAAGAAGCTGATACGGCCGCGGTTACTCAGGCTCAGATTGATTTGAAACGCATACGTGAACGCCAAGAAAAAATCCAACGTGAAATTGATGAAAGCATGAAGGCGCGGCAACAGCAGGCTCGCGCTGAAGAGGTTGCTAACAAAGAAATAGCTAATTTGGTAGACGAAGAGAATGACGACCGGTCTGATGTTAAGTCAAATTCAAGAGCGCCGACCGACAACGGCGCCACCGGTCAAAGTGGTATTGCTTTTATGGATCCCGAAACTTTCAATCAACTCAAGTCCCAATACGCCAAAGGTGCGCCGCAAACCGGGTCTTCACAGTTTGTGGTCGATATTAAGCAGCTCTCGAAAAACAATGTGGGCCAAGTTCCATGTCCGGAAAGCCGCACCTATCATAATCCGGCGGACCAATGCAGACAGTACACTGAAAAATTATACGAACCGTTATGCATGTATGAATACAACGAATGTCTCGAACTCATGAAAAAATATCAAATGAAAGTCAGCGAGACGGAAGCCGTTGACGAAAACTGACCTGCCGACGCGGCAAAAAATTGACCAGAAATTTATTTAGTCGCTTGGTTAAATTTCACTTCGGCTGAACCGACGGCGCCGGTTAGTATTAAAGTGGCCGGTTTGCCTTCGACCAATGCGGTGGCAATCGGAAACGTGATTGAGTAGGGCACTGACCAGCGGTTATGGTGTGGGTACATGACCTGCACTTCAGAAAGTAGCATTTTTATTTTTGCAGCTTTGCCTTCGTAACGTTGGCCGTTCACTTGAAGATAAATTTTCCATAGGTTTTTGATCGAGTTAAGTTCAGCATGTTTACGTTCCGGCGTGTAAAGGCTGACAAAAAATTCAGTGCTTTCGGCGTTTTGATTTACTTTTTTGCCGCGTTCTTCGCGATAATGATTTTCATCCCATTGGGCCAAGCGGGCGCTGTAAGAAAGCCCGTAATCGGTCAGAATTGAATCCAACCAACTGGCCTGAATCGTGAGCTTATTATAAAGACCGTCGTAAACTTCAACTTTTGATGTACGATCAATGACAGCCTGTTCGTAGTCGGAAATACTCACTTCGGGAACACCGGCTGGAGTTTGAAGACGGCTGGCGCAAGCGCAAAAAACCGAACTCAAAGCAACAATTGCAGTCAAGAGCGATACTTTTTTTACGGTAGAGCTGAACATCATTTTATCCCTTACGTCGTTTGCTGAAACGGTTTTAAAAAGTCGGCGACCATCTTGTAAATTTCAACGCGAACGATGTCGTTGTACAATTCGTGTTTTCCACCTTCGACTATTTTAAGTAATTTGTTCTCGGTGGCAATGTTATCGAAAAATTCAATGGCTCGGGGGCTTGAAACCACTGGATCTTGGTCCGATATATGAAGAAGTGTCGGCACGTGAATTGATTTGGCTCGGCTGATAATATTTTGAAACTCACGTTTGAAGCCCAAGTAAACACCTGATGAAATACGCCCATGACGGTAGGTGTCCTGCTCGTATTCGCGCATCACTTCGATATCGCGGGTCAGGTCAGAATTTCGAATTTCGTTACCTAAAGTCAGCTTCGGAAAAAGCGTGTTCGCTAAAGCCGCGCCTTTGTCTTTCCATTCCGGAACCTCAACGGCAACGCCGAATAATGGCGAGCTCAACACTTGCGCCACGACTTCGGGATAATTGCGTTCGGCCAAAGCCAAAGTCTGAATCAAACCGCCCATCGAATGCCCTAAAAGGACAAGCGGTTTGCCCTGCACTTCAGAAAGCCTCGTGCAATAGTCCATCATCGAGCGAAAATCGAGAACATACTCATCAAAATCGCGAGCATAGCCGCGAATACCTTCAGATCTTCCGTGGCCGCGTAAGTCCCAGCCGATAAAATTCCAGCGTTGTCCTTCGAGTCCGTTCACCAGACGGTTGTAACAATCCGAGTGCTCGGCCTGTCCGTGGGTGATAATAACTGTCCCGAGCGCGTTTTCAGTACTCCACTTTTGTAAAAAAAGTTTTTCATTCAGGTAGCCACTAAAAAAAGTTTCGGAACGTTTGTACATAGTCTCTCTATGGTCTTTTTAAATCAGTTTGAAGTCAAACGGCGCCTAAGAAAACGTCTCAAATGAGGGTATCTAAGGCCTGTTCTTTTGTTTGCGGGTAATCCAGCGAGAAATGAATACCCCGCGACTCGCGGCGTTTCAAGGCGCACTGAACGGTCAGGTCGGCCACGATCGCAATATTACGCAGCTCCAGAATATCGGCGTGGACTTTCATATTTGAATAATATTCTTTTACTTCGCTTCTGATGTTGGCCAAACGATGTTGGGCGCGTTCGAGACGTTTCGTTGAGCGTACAATGCCGACGTAATTCCACATCAAACGGCGGATTTCTTCCCACATGTGAGCAATCACGATCATTTCGTCGCTGTCGGTGTTGTTTGGTTTGGCCCAAGGCAAAGCATTTCGTGACATGGTCGTTTGCTCAGAAACTACATCCCAGTTTTTCTTCAGAAACTCAGCGCAATTGTGCGCCATGGTCAGGCATTCAAGCAGAGAATTTGAAGCCAATCGGTTGGCGCCGTGAAAGCCGGTGCCGGCCGTTTCGCCGATTGCAAAAAGCCCCAGTAAATCCGTTTGCCCATTGATATCAGCCACCACTCCGCCGCAAAGATAGTGTGCGGCGGGTACAACCGGGATCGGTTGCTTCGACATATCAATTCCGTACTCCAGACATTTAGCAAAAATGTGCGGAAAGTGAGTTTTTAAAAATTCGACAGGCTTATGTGTGATGTCCAAATAAACGCACACTTCGCCGGTCTTTTTCATTTCGGCATCAATTCCGCGAGCCACGATATCGCGGGGGGCTAACGAGCCCAGCGGATGATGCTTTTTCATAAAGGCTTCGCCCTTTGAATTAATCAATTCGCCGCCTTCGCCACGAATGGCTTCGGTGATTAAAAAATTACGAGAGTCTTTATGGTAAAGGCAAGTCGGGTGAAACTGCATGAACTCAAGATTCATCACACGCGCGCCTGCACGGTACGCCATGGCTATCCCGTCGCCGGTCGCGCCGCTCCAGTTCGATGTGTACAAATAAACTTTACCGGCTCCTCCGGTTGCAAGAACGGTGGCTTTGGCCTGAATAACTTTGACCTCGCCCGAAATTTTATCCAGCACATAGGCGCCGACAATCGCGGTGGGTCCGGTCAGCGTCGGGTCGATTTTTTTATTTACCAACAAATCAATCGCAAAATGGTTTTCGAGAATTTTAATGTTCGGATGTTTTTGAACCTGTTGCCAAATTTTAGAGTGAATTTCCGCACCGGTTTGATCTTCGTGATGCAGAATGCGGCGAAACGAATGGCCACCTTCGCGGGTAAGATCATCGTCAAATTTAACGCCCCAATTCAGCAAATCCTGAATGCGGTCGGGCGCCTGCTCGATAAAATTACGCACTGCTTCAATTCGACAAAGTCCCGCACCGGCAGTCAGGGTATCTTCAATGTGACTTGAAAAACTATCGGTTCGGTCAACGACAGCGGCAATTCCCCCTTGAGCCATCGAACTGTTGGTCATGGGGACACGATCTTTTGTGAGGACAAGGACGCGTTTCTGATCGGCTATTTTCAGAGCATGAGCTAGGGCCGCTGTTCCTGAACCGACGATGAGAATGTCCGTTTCGATCATGTTATGCTCCAAAGGTTGCGATCGAGGGGTAAAATAAGGCTAAAATCTTTTTTTGTCCAAATTTAATTTGCGAGAGGGGTTGATTCGAAGCCCAAAAACGCTCACAATAATAGAGTGAATAAAGCAAGGATCGCTTCATCAAACAAGACTGGAATAGTCTACCAAATTTCATTTGCACTTGTGCTGCTTTTGGGATTGCTCGTCTATAAGCTGAATGACTATTTTAAAAACGACAAAACTTACGCCATGCAAAGTCAGGTTCGTAAACGCGTCATCACGGTGAAGACCAGTGTCTCGGGTCAACTTGCTCAGCTGCGCAACACAGTTTCTAGTTTTGAAACCGGCCTGAATGAGGCGAATGTCAATTGGGTGCAACTTGATCCGTTTTTTGCGTTGGCTCGTGTGCAAAATACAAACGGTGTTTTAAAGGTTGAACAAATCGTTTCACGTTCAAATACTTCGGCTGAACGGTGGAACCCGGCCTACCTTGAGGGGGCTTTGCGCATTAATCAATCGCGTCAGCCTGTCGATATCTTAGTTCAGCTCTACAAAGACCAGTTGGGCACAAAGTATATGCTCGTCCGTTTCAATGTCGGAGGCGGACATGAAGTGGTCGTGGCCGGTCTGGCGGGTTACTTCCAAAAATATTTTGATATCGAACGCGGCAGTCGAAATCAATCCTTACTTGTGACCTCTGAAAAAATTCTAGCCGCCCACACCGAGGCTGACTACATCGTTTCACCTACGAAAGAGGCCTCGCTGAGTCCGAAGCAATACATCATTGAAAAAGAAGAAATTGTCGGTACCAATTTGACGGTGGTCAGCTATGTTCCGAAAAGCAAGGTGGCGCCGGGCTTTGTTGTGCCGTGGTCAATTCTTGGGGTCGTCGTCGGTTTCGGCTTTATTTTGATCGGCTTCGTTTTTTACAGTCTTGACCCGCTCGAGCGCCGTATTGAAAAATACAAAAAACAAGAACGCGAACAAATTTACAAAGACACCGTTCAGGCTGCAAACGAAGAGACGATGTCCGGAGTGAAAGCTCCAAGCCGCGCCATCACACGGGAAGAAGCGTTTCCCACTCAGCCGCCTATGACGGCCGCGCAAGATGCAGACACTCCGCCGCCGCGTTCGGCGTCGGATCTAGCTTCGGAATTTGAAAATTCAAAACCGAAACGGATACAAGTCGACGAAGAATTCGGTGCAAAGCCGTTTGCAGCCGAGCCACCACCAAAGTCTTCAATTGAAATTATTGATTTACTTGAACGTTCGCCAAGACGTGAGGTCGCTGTGAGTGAAGTTGAAAAGTCAAACGTGATCAAAATTACAGAAGACACCTTTGTTCCGTCTGCGGCCGACAAACTGCAAGCGAATTTTGTAACGCTTGACGAAGAAAACATCGACCTCGATGAAATTGAAAAAGCGTTGGCTCTGGACGATTTTGAGCAAGATCAACCCGCAGGTTCATTCAGCGTAGGTGCCGCGAATGCTCTTGAAAAAAATCTGCGTCCGCAAAAAATAAATTTAGATCGCAGCGGCACTTCAATCGATGAGCCTCAATTCGTTTTCGAAAAAAAGGATTTTAAAGTCGACGAAATTAAAATTAACGTTAGACGACCGGAAAGAACGTAGCGCCAGAACATGAATATAAGAGACTTCGCTCCTGAGTTTACGCTTTTTATTTTTTCGCAAGATGCGGAACTGGGTAGTCGTCTGAAATATTCATTGTCTGAACTGAAATATGACACCTACTTTTTCTCAGATGCAGATGAAATGCAGCGACGCATAGAGCTGGCACCGCCGCATTTGATCGTCCTTGATCAAATGGCTGTGGCCACATCACTCAGTGATATTTTTCAGCGGGCTTTGAAAATTTCTTCAGAAGTTAAATTCATTGCAGTGGCAGAAACCGATATGTTGCCGCGCTTGACCGCCTTTCAAAGTTATAATCTGGTGCAGGCCTTAGACCGCTCACAGCCGCACGTGATTCAGCAGGTGGGTATGGCCGTCGATCAAACGATCGAAGCCCTTTATCGTCTTTACCAGAACGAACAAGTTTACAATTTGTACAAAGGCCAGCAAAACGAAATCAGCCGCCTCACGAGTGAAATGCAAAATCAGCATAAGGGCCCGGACGTGCGGCCATTTCAAATGCGCATTGCTGATTACCGTTTGTCAGAATCAAAAGAAGACTTGCTTCAACGTTTTTTTCGGCAGACGCCGACGCAATCTTGGGCCTTTCTTAAATTCGTTAAGTCGATCGGCTCCTACATTCTCGTTTCAAGTGTGAATATGCCTGAAGGCTGGGTGCAGGGTCTGTCGTATAAAATTCCGGCCAATGAACCTAACTTCAATCAAAAGATTTTTATGGGCGAGTACTCAGATAACTTTCTAAGTTATCTGAAGCGTAAGTGGGACGTGCCGGTCGTTAAAGTTTTGCCGCTTATTATGAAAGAAAGTGTTGAAGGGCTTTTGGTTACACCTCAAGATATCTCAGGCGAAGTGGCTGAAGATTTTTCTTTAATGAGCCTGATTTATCAACTGATCGCAAGCGAAACACAAC
>JANPAD010000207.1:0-6385 GCA_031429735.1 Bdellovibrio sp.
AGTAGGCCTTTTTTTTCTGAATTTATGCTGACTGACATGTAATAACTTTCTAAATAATTTTAGACGGCAGAACTCAATAGCTTATTGATAACCTCAAACTAGTTTAATGTAATCACCAGGTGTTGTCTAGAAAGAATGAAATCTCATATGGAGACAATTTAAACGCAGACATGTTTTTAGTTAAGGCTTAGTTTTTATCATGACGACAGTAAATTTACTGTCGAATCTCCAGGATAGGAGCTTGTTATTGGTGACGAGCCTATGAAAACTGAGGGCAAAATTAAAAGTGGCAAGTTTACTTTAAAACTACCTTCTCCAACTCAATGTGTGATGGATCGGCTAGCCGCTTTCTATCACTGGAGAGGTAGACAAAGTTTGCAACAAGCCGTTCTGATAATTCACTATCATCGAATTATCTTTCCCAAAGCAAAAAACCGGACATTTGTTTAAAGGGTGTGGCCCATTTTTTACCTAATATGAGTTCAAAAATTTTAAAAACTTTCGGTAGCGGCGTTGAGCGTCCTAATTTTTCAGAAATTTCAGTATAAAACTGCGACTCTTTTAGACGCCATCCGCGCTCGATGAAAAAACCCATCCAATCTTTTGGGTAAAATTGAAATGGAGTATTTTTTAAAACTTTCATTCGTTTGGGATCTTTTAAGAAGCGATAAGTTTTTTCAGACATATATTCACAGATCCAGTATTTGAAGCTGGCATGTCGGATCAAATCTTCGGAGAACTCTGAAACTTGCTGTTCTGTCAGATAAGGCAAAACGCCTTCACTTAGAACGACCATCTGCGGATACCTTTGCGCAAGTTCTGCCAATAGCGATTGCCTTGCTACTCGATTCGATAAATCAAGGCCGATGCTTTCGAGACTACAGATTGGACTGAATTTCTGAAGAAGCTTTTGTTTGTGTTCGATAACATTTGGAAAATCGACCTCGATCCAATGAATGTTAGCGCCAAAGTTTAACCGATAAGGGCGGCTATCTAACCCCGAACCCAGATTTATGAATGTAGTGGCTCCGTTCGAAATCAGATCCTGAATCATTTGATCAATGATGTGTGTGCGCATCACCAGTGTCCATTGCGTCCACTTGGTCGCTTCAGATTGAAGTCTTTCGACAATTAATGCACGGTCACCCACCAAAATGCTAGCGAAAGGATCTTTAAACAAAGAGTCCGGTCGCTCAGATTCAATCGCGCGGTAGTGGGCGACCCAGGCCGAGGTATCTGAAACATGCTGAATGAATTCATTTGTTCGGCGACTCATCTTTATTTCTCCTCGAAAGTAGGCTTGGTTAATTCACTTAGATATTTCTGAATTTCTTTGGGCCAGTTTGGTTGGTTTCTTAAAACTTCCCACCAATTTTAAGTTCAAGGCCAATATTTGTGTTAAACTCATCTTTGTATCTGTTGCCGAAAACATCTTTGAGTTCGATTTTAGATGGGTTTGAAATCACGCCTCCAAAGGCTATATTAAAGCTATTCCAGAACCAGTGGTATCCACCGCCAGCGGCCATCATATCATCAGACTTTCCGTTGTATTGAGTTCCGCCAGAATTGATAGACACGTCAAAATTTGTTTTGGTAGCAGAGCCCATTAAATACCACGAGTCATTTAGAAAGGCAGGGTCAATATAGTAGCGGGCGACGCCTCCATAAGAATTGCCGTTTAATTCGATGCCATTATTTGTAATGTGACGCGAAGTCGATGCGCCCGTTAATCCAATCGTCCAATGATCTGTAATTTTGTAAGAGTACTCTATATTTTGCATTCCAAAATTCGATAAAATAGTGTCGCTCGTGAGGTTGTGATTGCTGCCAAAGGCTATGCTCGCATAGGAAAGTGAGAGAGTTAGAATAAGTGCTAGTTTTGTTGTTATTGTTTTCATTTTTTCTCCAGTTAGTTTGTTAAGATCATTGTTTTTTTAAATTTTAAATTTGGTTTTCGAATAATCCATTCAGCTACGCCTAGGTTAATGACCCAGCCCAGCGCCATGAACAGAGTTCTTGCTGCTTCTCCTTGAATACTCGGAAAGATAAACCAAGGAAGGTGAGTCAAAACCTGCGTGCCTGCGCCCATACCCAATGCATAAGCGCGAATCATCCAAGCACCATGTTCAGAAAAATTTCTATTTCGAATGGCTTCAATTCCTAATAATATAAATGCCGTCATCATGGTTCCGACAATGAGGCGGGTGATATAGACGATGTTTCCATCATATTTAATGTGTGGAAAAAACTGGGTCATCCACAATCCAGCAAGTGAGGTTATCAAACCAGCAGGAATTAAAATTTTTCCAGAAAGCCGATGCCAGTTAGGTTTTCGTTTACGAAAACTTGGTGAAAACTGAAATGCACCAAGTAGGCTGTATAGGGTAACGGCGAAGATGTGCAGTGTAGTTACAAGTGGGGCAACGAAGAATCGGGCATTTTCTGAAGTGACTATGCCACTGTTAAGTTCAGTGAGTCGAAAGGTGCCAGCGGCCACCGGAATTAAGCTCAAAGCAATTAACCCGGCCGGTATAAGCCATTCAGAGTTTTTAATTTTTGTTAAAAAGCTCATATTTAGAGTTCCTTATATTAAACTGTTCATAATGCGTTTGGCTTACAGTGTAAGCTTACACTGTAAGCCTTGTCAAGCGGTAAAAAACTGCTATACTTGAGAAATGAAAAAGGCCACTCGTTCTCGTACTTTAGCAAGCCGTCCGCCTCTCACCCGCGAAAGAATTTTCGATACGGCATTGTCGTTGGTGGATAAGGGTGGAATAGAGTCGGTCTCGATGAGGCAGGTGGCACAAGGCTTGGGCGTTGAGGCCATGTCGCTCTATAAACACATCGCAAACAAAGATGATCTTATGGATGGTCTTGTCGAATTGATCTTCGCACAAATAATTCTTCCATCTCCTGATCTTGGTTGGAAAAAGGCTTTGCGAGAACGTGCCTATTCTGTGCGGCAGGTTCTGAATCGATACCCATGGGCACCCACTCTTATTGAAACCAGAGGAGGCTTGGGACCAACAAGACTTCATCATCACAACATTATGATTGGAATCCTGCGAAAAGACGGATTCACGATTGAACTTGCGTACAATACTTTGATTGCATTCACGAGTTACATTTATGGTTTTGTCATTATGGAACAAGCCTGGTTTACGCCACCAAAAGAAAATAAAACCGATATTAAACCTCCGCCCAATCCAATTTCGCCACATGAATTTCCTCATGTTTTTGAAATGATAAATTTTGTATCGGGTAAGGGCAGCGATGCGACCATTCGCCCACAGCCAGGATTAGTAACTGAATTTGAATTTGGCTTAAATAATCTTTTAGAGGGCTTCGCAAGAAGCCTTCCTAAATAATTCATTTTAAACATTAGTGTCTCATTGAAATCGCAACTCGGTTCAGCGCATTTATTGTAGCGACTGCGAAGGTTAAATCAGAAGCCTGTGCTTCGGTGAAATGATTTAATAATTCTGCAAAGCTAGCGTCTGATCCTTGTGTTTCGGTAATTTTTGTAAGCTCATCGGCCCACTGAAATGCGGCTCTTTCTTGTGCGCTGAACATTTCAGAGTGTTTCCAAACTAATAATTCAGAAATTTTCTCAGGCGTGATATTCAGTTTTAACAGTTCGAGCGTATGCATTTTTACACAAAACCTGCACCCGTTCAGTTGCGAAACTCTCAGGTAGACAAGCTCCATGATTTCTTTTGGTATCTCTGATTTTAGAGCATACGCTTGACTCTCTTTCAGGCTTTTTAAACTCTCCTTAGACAGTTCAAAGTATCTTAATCTTTTTGGTAACATAAAAATCCTTTCCATTCGTTTTGAATGTTTTTTTTGGTTTTGAAGACATAAATGAAATAATGAGCGAAACTACTGATAATACTATAGTAACTGCGAATGCGAGTTGGGTGCCGCTAAGTACGTCTCTTGAAGGTGCTGTAGTTATATCTTGAGTGCCGACACCCCAGATAAATATCGCACCCATGAGAGATGCGCCGCTAAGAAGTCCCAAGTTTCTGGATAAATTATTAAGCGAAGAAACTAATCCCTTTTGTTCGAAAGGTGATTCGGTCATGAGGATTGTATTATTAGAGGCTTGAAATAGTTGGTAACCAGGGCTCAAGATGACAGCCGCAAGAATATATCCGGCTGTGCCAAATTCTATCGGTAAAAAAGTATAGGAGACTGTTCCAAAGAACACGATAATGAGCCCGGTTACAAAAGTTCTTTCAGCCCCAATTCTCTGAACAATGCCTCCGGCTAGATAACCACTCAGCATTGATACGAGAGGCGAGACGGCCATAACAAAACCAATATCGGAGTATTTCAAATTTTGTGCTTGTGAAAGAAAAAATGGGCCAACAACCAAAGTTGTCATAACCACCATTGAGATAATAAAATTCAACAGTAAATGCGATTTCATATTATTGTGATTTAAGAGACTGAGTTTGATAAGCGGATTTGTAATTCTTTTTTCAGTTTGGAAAAATAATACAACAATGAAAACTAGCGATAGGATCAAAATGAGCAGCGTGGACACTTCAAAGCTCTTTGCTTTGTTTAGAATTAAAATGAACAATAGAACTGCGGCCCCAAATAAAATAGAACCTAATATATCTAATTTCTCGCCGCTGTTGTGATTACGAAGCTCTTTCCCTTTAAAAAATTTAAGAAAAAGTACAAAATTGGATAGACCTAGAACGCCCATCAACATAAAAATTGATTTCCAGCCAAAGAGGCTTATCAAAAGTCCGCCTACTGAGGGGCCACTTGCCGTACCAACTGCTGACATAGTTCCAATAAGTCCCATGTATTTTGGGAGTTCCTCTTTTTTAGCAAATTCGCTTAAGAGAACTACTGATAAAGACATAAGAATGGCTGAGCCGACACCTTGCAGCGCTCGCAGTAAGACAAGCACCCACAAATTAGATGTAGATAGAGATAAAAAACTTGAGATTGAAAAAATACCTAGGCCCGTTAAGTACAATTGCTTTTTATTAACTCGGTCACTTATTTTGCCAATAATCACAATAAATGTAGAGTTTGAAAGTAAATAGGCTAAGACAAGCCATTGAGCATTTTGCAGACTAGTGTGAAAGTCCTGAACAAGGGCTGGGATGGCAATATTAATGATACTTGTTCCAAGCGATGATAGGAGCATCGAGAAGAGTAAGGCGAATAAGTCTAATCTAATCATATTTACCAATCCTTTCTTGTGTGCTAATCTGAGTGTGCAACTTAAAGTCAACTTGAGGTCAAGCATGAAAAGTAATATTTCGAAAAAAATACTGGATATCTCAGAATTAGCCAAAATGACGGGTTTACCGGCCTCGGCTATTAGGTATTATGATGAGAATAAGCTTATTCGCTCTCTTGGACGAAAGGGCTTAAAGAGGCTGTTCGATATCAGCACTGCCGAGCAACTTAAATTCATCTCACTTGGACAGCAGGCGGGTTTTTCGCTAGACGAAATTAAGGCAATGTTTCAAGAAACTGGTAAATATAATGTCAATCGTGATTTGGTTTTAAAAAAGGCAGATGAAATTTCGATTACAATCAAGAGGCTGATAGCAACGAGAAAGGGTCTCATTCATGTTGCTAAGTGTTCAGCAATCAATCATTTTGAGTGTCCTAAGTTTATAAGGCTGCTTGATTTAGCCAATAAAAAGAGGACTCGCTCAAAATGATTAGTAATAGTTTAATCTAAAACCTTTTCATTCGACCTTCGAGTTCTTCCTTTTTTAGATCGCAGCTAGTGAATCGAAGAATTACTGATTTAGTGGCTAAGCAACGCGTATCATGAATTTGGCCTGGTAAATAAACCTTAAAGTCTTTTGGTTTTAGTGAATATTTTTCTTTAAAGACCAACTCATTCGTAAATTCATATGTCGCCATTTCCATTTCGCCATCAATGATGCCGTAGATAACCCAACCGGCTCCGTGATTATGAGGTGATCTGTATTGTCCTTCGGGCTCAGTATAGGCGGTTAGAATAAAACCATCTTTGGCGGACCTAAGCAATTCTATTGAGGTTTTACTTTCTGTAAACCGCGATAGAAGATCATTTTTGAATTCTGGTTTTTTCAGCAATTCTTGAAAATGATTTGAAGATTTAAATATTTTTTCAGCCTCACTTAAATTCCAAACTGTAGAGATATTGTTTTCAAATTGTTCGATTAAATTCTTATTCATAATTAGCTCCTTTGTCAAAGGCTACGACCTCAAGTTAACTTGAGGTCAAGAGAATTTAACAAGAGGAGCAAATAGGGCTTACTTTAGAATTCTTCGTACCATCTCAGGATACCAGGAGGGTGGCCATGGTGCTGGTGAGCCTCACGAATAGCCACTCGGTGTTCTAACAAAGCCATCGCCG
>JANPAD010000208.1:0-13610 GCA_031429735.1 Bdellovibrio sp.
TTATATTAAAATTAAGATTATCGCCGGTGCTTTAATGTTGTCTCTTTTTAGCTTAGGTCTGGTCACAGGTTGTTCTCAGTCAGGACAAAGCATGACAGACCTCAGCGACAGCGGCAGTTTAGGTGACCGATTGCCTGTACCTCAATATCCACTGAGTGTGGGGCGGCCTTTGCGCTAAATAGAAGTAAATAAATAAAATTTCCCTAAAACGTCGATTAGAAATTCAACAAGAGGGCTAATTAAAATTAGCCCTCTTTCTTTTTTCAAATCTCTTAAATCACCGTCAATCAAAGGTACTCTAATTGACATGGGTGTTCCCTAGACTGCCTACCTTGTCGGAATCGGCCAAATGTGAAATATTAGATGAATTAACCAAACAATATTCGCTCAAAGTGCTGAAGGAGTTCATGATGGATTTCAATACTTACCTCAATAATGCTTGGAATGATCACGCTCACGATGCAAACGCCGTCGCGCATAACTTCGGCCAGGGTTTAACTCTAGCGCAGACTACAGACCAGTTGTCGCAGTTGGCCCGCCTTGGTACGCATGTGTACGGTGAACACCTCGGGCGTTGGAACGATGGAATCATCTTTTTAAACCAGATTAAAACCCAAACCTCATATTCTGCTGAGTCGACAGGCTCACAGATGAAAATTTACGAAGCCTCACTGGCTCTTTCAAGTCAGCCGAATACCAAAATTTCATCGTTTACTGTTTCAGAACAAATACGAATTTTAGGTATGTCGGCCAGCGCCATGTCTGAACAAGGTCAACCGGAAAAAGCAAAAAGTTATTTTTTAAAAGCCTTGGATTTAGCGAAGTCCGGCCTTGAGGCCACCGACCCGGCCAATCGTTCCCTGGCAATCACCGGAAATAATTTAGCAACAAGTCTTGAAGAAAAAAAAGAACGCACACCACAAGAAACTGAGCTGATGATTCTTTCGGCTCAAATTGGTCGCCAATTTTGGGAAATAGCAGGCACATGGAAAGAAACCGAACGAGCGGAATACCGCTTATCAAAAACCTATTTACAAGCCTCAAACTATGACAAAAGCTTTTCGCACGCCAGGAATTGCATCGAAATCTGCGAAAAAAATGGAGCCCCCGCGATCGAGTTTTTTTTCGGTTATGAAGCGATCGCCTTAGCCGAAAAAGCGCGTGGACAAAAAGTGAGATACGAATTTGCCGTCGGGCAAATGAAAAAATATCTGAATGAGGTACCTGAAAACGAAAAACCCTGGTGCCAATCGGCTTTAGAAAAAATTTAATGCAAAGGTCGGATTGTGAAACCTTCCGACCGTTTCACAATTTACTTACGATTGGTCAGTGACATATCGTTTCGGCTCGAGGGACTGTCTAAGCACTAGACAGTTGGCCTAGGAACGTCGTTCGAAGAAAAGAGTATTAAAGCAATTACTTCAATTTTGTGAATTTTATATGACAAAAATTCTGCCATGTTACTTTTAAAGATGATTTGGATTATGATCCTGTTGTGCAGTCAACAATTCGAAAAGCTGAGAAATAAATCTCATCGAATTTGGTGCGAAGAAAGCTCGAAATGAACAAGTTTTTTACAATGCTGACGATTCTATTTTCGTTAACTAGCCAAGCCTACAAGGACATTAACGACGTGTCGATTTGCCGGGACTCAAATGGAAAAAAAGTAATTGAGGTGCAAGTCGTACCCGATGGTTTTTTTCGAGGTCTCGAACAACTTGTAATTTTAGAGGATATTGAAGTGATCAGTCGCGGAATTCCACACCACAATGAAACCGACGAATACAACACACTGAAGGCAGGCCCGATTTTATCGTTGAATGTGAATGATCAACTAAGTTCGCCGATTTGCGAAAACGGAGCGATGATCGATATCAAACCTAGCGCCTACGGCACAAGTGAATTAACAATAAATTGTAAAACGAAAAGTTTCATTCAGCCACTGTACAGAGTTGAAGCCGACTTGAGCTGTGAATAAGTAAGCAAACAAGTGAGTTTAAATTTCGGTGGCCTCAATTTGAAGGCCACCTTCAAAAAGCAAGACTAAGCCTTTTTAGCTTGTTGAGCTGCTAAAGACGCTTTCTTCTTTAAAGCGATTTCTTCAGGCGAAGCACCCCAAGGAGAAGTTTTAGGACGATCACCGCCGCCGCCTTTACGAGGGCCACCGCCGCCGCGACCTTGAGTTTTAGCAGGTGCAGTTGCCATCGCAACTTTAACCGGTTCTAAAGTTTCAACTAAGTAATATGTTTCTTCAACTTTTTGATATTTTGGTGGAACTTGTTCGCCTTCAGCAAAAGTCACTACCATGACGCGACGAACAGATGATTTATCAACAGTCAGATCAGCTGCAGCGATTGCAAATTTTAATTTGTCGCCTTCAAGTTTGAATGTTTCGCCGATGCTTGCTGACATTTCTTCAGCTGATTTACCTTCTGCAGTTAAAGCTGCTTTTGCAGTTTGAACTTTTTGTAACATTGGTAATGCAAATTCTGTTATTGATTTCATGGAGGCCTCACTTTTCGTAAATTAAAATAGACGTAATTCATAGCTAAAACGCGACTTCTTGTCTATACGAAATCTGCGTCGGGCTGGCTAAAGCGAACCTGTTCGTTTTAGATACGTTTGAGTCAGGCGCAGACACCGTTTGCCCCACTTTTTGACGGTTTAAGAGTGTGATTTTTACGGACCTGAGAATCGCTTTGTTCTTTAATTAGGCTCATGTAGAATCAGTTTATGGAACAGATTTCAGGCCTCATGGAGCTTAAAAAACTGATTCGCTTGATGGACGATTCGCGCACGCCTTACCTGACTGACTGTTCCCGCACACTGGAACGCTATCTGACCCAACTGCTTCAAAAAGAAATCAACCGAACCGAATTTAATCTTTTGATTCAAGGATTAATTGAAGTTCCGAAAATAGATTTGCCGAACGATTACAGCGGGCGTGAAAAAAAGCGCCAAATTGTGGAACTGGCGAAAGTGACCATACCGCGATTTAATTCTCCGATTCGCTAAGGCTTATGAATTAGGCCTTCAGAACACTTAAAAACGTTTTGCCAAAATCATAACCAAATCCTGACGTTATAACGCAGTTGGCAGATTGACCACCAGATAAATCCTCACGAAGATGAAACTATGAAAAACCATAAACAGACTTCCGTAGGCGTTCTTGTGAGTGTATTTTTTGTTTTAGCTTTTTTAACCGCGCTACCGCTTTGGGCGGCTGCTGAAAAGCCGACTCATCTTCTGTTTTTGGTTTTCGATCAGATGCGCCCTGATTATGTTGACCGATTCGATCTAAAAAATTTCAAACGCCTTCGTCGCATGGGTGCAAATTATAAAAATGCTTATGTCGGGCACGGCGCATCAGTCACAGTTGTTAGTCACTTCGTTATGACGACAGGCCTTCTTCCTCGCGATTTACCTTGGTCCGAAAATCAATTATGGGACCAAGCGGGAAAGCTTGGTTCGTCTGATCAAGTTCATGACGTTCTTCATCTTTCAACCGAGCAACGTTTTAAGCTGATGGCAGATCTAGCGCCCGAACAGTATCTCGTTAAACGCTTTAAGGACACGACGGGTAAAAAAGTTTTTGCGGTCGGCCAAAAAGAATATTCTGCTTTGGCCATGGGCGGACCTTTCGCTGATGCCGTTATTTATCCGGCGAAAGATAAGCAAGAAACGAATTGCAAACCTGTGGGCCAGAATGTGCCGAACTATATTCTGAAAAACAGCCGTTATGTCATTGATTGCACTTCAGCCTTTGGAACGGAAAACAGCACTTACGTTTTAGATGGAGCTCGTTTTTATCCTGGGCCTGATAAAGAACATTTAGGCGGCGACATTTGGGTGGCTGACGTCGCTTTAGATATCATGAAAAACGAACCGAACTGGGGAGCCCTCTTTCTGACCTTCGGCGCGATTGATCGTTTCGGACACATGTTGGGTGAAACTGACCGCGATACGCCACACGCCTTTGAACCCCCGATGCATTTAAAGGATATAGCCCTTGTTGCCGACGCACAATTAGGACGAATTTTAGATGATCTCGAAAAACGAAAAATATTAAAAAGTACTTTGATTATCAGCACGGCTGACCACGGCGGACAAACCGATGAGATCTTTTTAGGCGGCGGCTCAAAAACAGAAGGTTATTGGATTCAGCGTGTTTCAAAAATGGCGCCGATTAAGCAGATCATGGCGGACACCGGAATTCGGATCTGGTTGAAAGATGGAGCAGGTCCGAATGTCGAAAAAACGGTGGCCGGCCTTAAAGAAATTCCGCAAGTGACCCAGGTTTTAACTTTAGACCGCACGCAAAAGCCGCCCCGCTATAAAATCGCTTTTGATAATTTAGCTTCTCAGCCAAAGGCTCATCAAAAATGGGCGACAGCACATAATTTAGAGCTGGCTAATTCGTTTGCTAGCCCCACTGCAGCCGACGTGGTCGCGGCTTTAGCGGATGATGTCGGGTTTGGAAGACTGGGCGATCACGGCGGCTTTCAAGAGCGTGTGCAGCGTATACCGATGATGATTGCAGGCCCGGGATACCGTTCACGGACTGAAAAGCGCGCCTTGCGACTGGCGGATCTGGCTCCGCTGATCAGCGAAAGCTTCGGGTTGCCTCCTGCTCCTATTAAAACACCGCCTGCTCGGTAAGCGCTGCAGGCTCACTGCAAGGCAGTATATTTTACATATTACAGAGCGCGAATCGCCATGTTATGGTGCCCGCATGAGTTGCTGTATTTGCCAAAAAAGTAAAACCACATTGGTGTGCGGGATCTGTGAACAGAATCTGTGTAAAAGCTGTACCGAGTTTGTCGACGGCGATCAATTTGCGTTTTTAAAGACACCCCCTGAGTTTCTGAAAAGTTCGGCTTTTTGTACCGCTTGCTACATTGAAAAAGTCGAGCCCGAGTTGAACCGATACAATTCAACACTGGCCGCTGCCCGCGAAATCGCGGTCTTTGAAATTTCACAGGGCAAAGAAACCCGGCACATTAAACGCCTTGAAGAAAAACTTGTCGTAACCGATTGCCTTGATAAAGAGGAAACTCTTTTGCGTCTGGCGTTTTTCGCCGCGCAAATGGGCTACAATTCGCTAGTCGATACAGATATCACCCCTAAAAAAATTCGGGACGGCAGCTATCAACACACGATCTACAACGGCACGGCGATTCCGGCTAATGTATCGGAAGAAAAACTGATGAAAGACCGTTCTTTTAAATCAAACCCGAACTAACTTAGATGTATATCAAGCGCCCCTGCCGATTCAGTGCTAAAACCATGTGAAAAATTTGGTAATCTCATTGGCCCAGTAAACACCGGCCTGCGGAGTGCGGTGAACGCCATCGGTAGTTTGAAAGCCGACAGCACCCCCTCGAGTTGCCGGACGGCTATCGATCAATCCGCATGATGCGCGCACTTCGGTATATAAATCAACATAAAATGTATTCAGATTATTTTCGAGTATTTCAAGACGACCTGCCGGAAAGCCTTTCGATTGCGCCGGATTTAAATGCGGCGGTGCAATCCAAAAACAGGAGTGATGATTCTGCTTCACGAGATCGGCTAACTGTTTATAACTTGCCGGCACCACGCTCGACATCAGCGAATTAGTTCCGAGTGCAATAATGATCTCTGCTCCGGGATGCTGAGCTATGATTTGCGCGGCCGTCGGCATAGCTCCACCCGGCGTGCTGCAATCTTTTAATCCGGGTGCCGCAGAGGTTGCGGTTTTACAAACAATGTCTTTCGGCGCCTTGCCGTTAAGCCAATGTGTAGGCGCACTTGAGACCGCACAATAAAGCGTAACGCTGTTAGGGTTTCCGGGTCGTCCGAATCTGTTGGCTAAAAGCTGGCTGCCGAATGTACCGCAGCTGTGAGAGTCTCCGATGACCACGTAAGTAGAGGCGGTGCCTTCAAGCGTAAAAAAACAAATCAGCACAAAAAATGATGCAAACCCTATTTTCACGAAACCTTTCAATCGGAGGCTGGTACAGACTCCGCGATTGTGTCGAGCACTATACCTAATTCACATGAAAACTCAAAGTTGAACGATAAATGAGTGATAGTTTTTTTTAATTTAAAACTGTTGATTCTGAACGACAGTAAAACGCCTAACTTTTAGACGCTCACGAAATAATTATCCGAGAAGCTTTCCGGATTGCAGAAGTCGATAAAGAAATTGAATTTGCTTGTCTACAGAGGTCATTTCCATGACTTCGTACTGCAAATCGGCATCGTAGATGAGGTAGGCCGCAAACGCACCCACCACTTCGCGCGGGCCCGTCAGACCTTTGATAAAAAATTCTTTTTGCGTCGAATCACCGATATGCTTTGTGATCCAGCGAACTAATACTTCGCTGAGCGAAACATACAACGAACGCGATTCGGGTGCGAGTTCTGAGTTTTCCTGCACCAATGTGCCCGACATGCTGGTCACCAGACCGACCGTTTGCACACTGCTTAAATCAAGATGAACTTTGCCTTCTCCGGCCATGAAGACCAGTAAGGTCTGATCCGGACGAACTTCGATTATCTGAGGAACAGCGAAACCGGCCATGGACCGAATTTCGGTTGATCCGTCAGGTACGAAACAAAGCGCGATCGGTATACCTGTCTGAATGGATTCGTTGACCATCTGAATGTAGCGCGATTCAAAAATGTGTAGGGGTTTCGTCGTACACGGAAACAGGTTGGTATTCGTCAAAGGGAAAATAAAAAACTTTCTTTTTACAGCCTCTAAAGACACTCTCGACTCCTGCGCCTCTTCATTGTACGATGGGCGATGCCCAGAATCATCTTTTTTGATGGCCCCTGCCGATTATGTAATGGATTCGTTCAAACTATTCTCAAAATAGATCACGCCAAAACATTTCAATTCAGCTCGCTGCAGTCAGCGACAGCCAGACGGCTTTTATCAGAACAGGACCTCAGTCTTGCAAGCGTCATTTACTACGACGGAAAAGCCACCGCTTCGAAGTCAAAGGCGGTCATTCAAATTTTACAGCAGCTGGGTGGTTTTTATACTTTTTTAGCCGCGCTTATTCGCGCGATTCCGCAGTCGGTTCGGGATTCGATTTATGATTTAGTGGCCCGAAACCGTTACCGGATTTTCGGAAAAGACGAGATTTGCCAGCTTCCGCCGCCCGGAACCGCTGAACGATTTTTAAATTGATTTAATGAGTAATATAAAGGGCTTATCGCCGTCACTTAAATCGGATTCTCTTATTTCCGATGGTCTAAGCCAGACAGTTTGATCGTGATCGATTAAAGTAAAATCGGGCTTCTCGTCAACCTCAACCAACCACAGACCTAGCTCGATTTCTTTATCAGGATATCGATGCAGGTTACGTCCGATAAAAACCGGTGAATAAGGTGATAAATCAAACGAAAGCTCTTCTTGAATTTCGCGGCGAAGCGCATGCTGGGGTGTTTCGCCCGCTTCTATTTTACCGCCCGGAAACTCCCACTGCCCGGCACCCGATTCGAGCGGCCCGCGCCGCGCCAGCATAAACTGCCCCGTCGGCCGGTGGCGGAGCGCAAGCGCCACAACCGGTATTATTTTTGGTTTTGAGGAATTACCAGTGGATGACATTCGTTTACTTTGATAAAATATTGCGGTGTTTGCAACGAAGATTTAAGGTAACCTAGATACATGCTTGATTTTAATAACTCATATATTGTGATTATGTTTGCCGGAGTGGCGCTGTTTTTGTACGGCAGTTCGATGGCCTCTCGTGCCCTTGAAAAGCTCATGGCTTCAAAAATTACCCGCCTGCTGAACAAAGTCAGCTCATCACAATTTCTCTCGATTACGGTCGGAGTCGGCTTAACCACGATTCTTCAAAGTTCTGGCGCTGTCACCTCAATGCTCGTGGGGCTCGGCACCGCACGTGTCATTAAACTACCGCAGGTGATGGGCATCATTATTGGAACGGCCATCGGCTCAACACTGACAGTGCAACTGATCTCGTTTGACCTTTCAACCTTCGCATTGCCCCTTTTTACCGTAGCCTTCTTGGTTTATTTTTTAACAAGAAAGCAGGCGATAAAAAACCTAACGACTGTTCTCATGGGGTTTGCCATTATCTTTATCGGTTTAAAAATGATTTCGACGAGCGCTCATCATTTTGCACAGCTTGAGTTTTTAAGCGAGTTTTTTCAGTCGTTGCGCGAAAACCCGTTTTACTTTTTCGCCTTTGCAATGATCTTCTGCGCCTTCGTACAAAGCAGCGCTGTCACCATCGGTTTAGCCATGAGCTTAGCCAGCGCGGGAGTTATTTCAACTCAAGATGCCATACTTTGGGTTTACGGCGCGAACATCGGCACAACTTCAACCGCGCTTTTTGCTTCGGTCGGCAGTAACTTCATTGGTAAGCAAGTGGCCTGGGCGCATTTCTTTTACAAAACGGCAAGCGTTCTCATATTTTATCCGCTCACCACTTACTTTATTGATTTCGTCGAAATCTTTCATACAACGCCTGCCCGTCTTATTGCGAATGCACACTTTTTCTTTAACGTCGGTTCTGCGCTGATTTTCTTTCCGTTTATTAAACGCGGCGCTGAACTGATTGAAAAAATGTTTCCAAAAGGCGCGCAAGATGAATTCGGCGCCGAGTTTTTGACCCTGAACACTTACCAGAATTCTTCACTGGCCACCGCCTACGCCCAACGCGAAATTATGCGCATGGCAGATATTGTGCTGACGATGATCAAAGATTCGGTTCAGTTGTTTAAAACCGAAGATCCGGGCCTGATTCAATCAATTAAAGAACGAGATAACCAGGTCGACTTTTTGTATCGCGAGATCAAAATGTTTTTGTTGGACCACGCTAACAAAGGCAATACGACGGTTCACCAAAACGTGATGAACACAATTATGTTCATCAGTGATCTTGAGCGCGCCGCAGACTCGATCGACATTAATATCCGCGGACTTGCCAGCAAGAAGCATGCGTTAAAGCTTGAGTTCTCGCCGCAGGGCTTAGCCGAAATACAAGATATGCACGCCCAAGTTTGCAAAGTGGCTTCGATGGGAATTAATTCTTACGATTCGCCGCACATGTGTGAAATTGCAATTCAACTTAAACGTGATTTGGCAAAACTTGAAATTACGTTCCGTGAAAATCATATTTCACGCTTGAATCAAGGTTTACGTGAATCCATTAACACCAGCTCGATTCATCTGGATTTGCTGAGCGAATACCGCCGAATTGCAAGCCTTCTGTGTAATCACGCCTACGCGACAATGAAAACCCAAATACAAGAATCAACACCCGCACCCGCTGCACTTATTTCATCGGGTGAAGAGTAAACCAAATGTCTCAAGGAGGCAGGGCTTCGCCTTGTTTTTTCTTAGAATTATTTAACTGCGGAACAGATGAGGTTACCGCAACCGGTTGAGCAGCCGTCGAAATCGAGCGGGCTGTTGCCGTCGTAGCGACAATTCGGAGGAGGCGGAGCGCAGGCCGGTGGCTGATGGCACCGAGCCCCTAACTGCTTGGGACAAACTAAACTTCTACAACCAACCGCACAACCGTTTTCATTTCTTTCAACTTGGCCTACATAGAAGCATCCCGACGGTGGAACTGCGCACTGTGGAGGTTCGGGGCAAGGCACAGCTTTTGGGTCTGGATGAGCGCAGACGATTTGACCACAAGTGGTCTGGCAGCCGCTCGACGAATACGTGGTACTACCGTCATAAGAGCAGTTTTGCGGTGCCGGCGCACACTTCAGATCCGGACATTGATTAGCTTTTTCAACGTCAGCAATGTCACAAGTGAGTTCGCCGCAACCGGTTTCACAGCCGTTTTGATCGCGCGGCGCTTTGCCGTTGTATTGGCAGTTTTGCGGCGGAGCTGCGCAATTCATCGCCGGGCATTCGGCACGTTCCGGCTTACAACTGATGGTGCCACAACCTTGCGGGCAACCTTTGGCATCCAGCGGAGGCATTTGATCGTAATGACAGATGTCCGGCAAAGCCGCACAACTCGCAATCTGACACTCGGGCGGAATTTCCTGATTCAGACGACGATAGGATCTTTTTTCAAACTGAAAAGTCGAATCTTTTCTATTGAATTGAAGCCCGTTCGGAATCTGGTTCGAACATCTTTCGGACTTCTGCTGACAAAGGTCACCCAACCGACAAATCAACCCTTTTCGAACTTCAAATGAATCGACGTACGATGAAACTTTTCGTTTCAATTTAAGATCGTCACATTGATAGTCCGCTTTAAAACTTTTGTAAAACCCGTCCGGAAGATTTTTAGCCGAACGAGAATTCAGCGCATCAACCGAAGCGACAGAACTGATCGTCCGTTCAATTTTTTTAGGAGCACTCAATAAAGGAAGAAAATTATCGTAAACAATAAACCCAGCCAGCATTGTCGGAAAAATGAACATGAGAATTTTTTTTACAAACAGCTGCAATGGCATTTTTTCTCATCGGAAAACAAACCGCCAGACTGCAACAAAACCGAGACTAGAATTAAAAAAAAATTATAAAGGTTTAACTTTTTGAGTGGCTTCTACAATTGAAACGAATTCAGCAGCAAAAAGCCGCATAACTTCTTCGGCAAAGGGTTTCGCATCCAGACCAAAGTCGCGAAGTGCGCAGGTCGGCACCGGCGTACCGGCGTTTTCAATGTTCATCCCAAAATGAATCATAGCTGAAACAGCCGATCGCGAGGCAATCGAAACACTCAACTTTTTGTTTTGCCAATAGAGATCATCACCCTTGCGAAGGATTTCTTGTTTAGTTTTTTCAATCAATGCATTTTGAATGATTGAGGCCAGAAGTCTCTGAAGACTGACCGCTGCAAGTAAACTTGAATCAAAAATCTCAACAATTAAATGCAGCATGTGATCAGATTTAATCGGAGAAAACTCAACCAGATCTTCCGCGTCAACCATATGTTCGAATGACACATCACACGCGCCGGCAAACGCGATAATTGAATTTCCTTTCACTTGGTGATTGAGGTAAGCGTAAAGAGGTTTGAGCTGTGCTCCGTCGTAAATTATTTTTTTATCTATAAAACGCGATTGCATGAGCCGCCTAATTTTTTAAAAACATTTTAGACATATCTACTTTTGCCATTGAAAACGCACGCTTGGCCCGCTGACACGATTCACATTCGCCGCACCATTTTTCATGATCAAAGTAGCAAGGCCAGATGTGTTCGAATGGGACTCGTAACTTGCGGCCGAGGTCGACGATCTCGGGCTTACTCATATTAATCGTGTAACATTGAACATCGACTTTGTTTGCGGTCGAATAGGTGAATGACTTGCGAGTCGCGCGAATAAAATCAAGGCTGTTATCCGGAAACGTCACCGCTTCTTCGCGATTGAAGCCAGGCACTAAAACATCGGCACTGCGACTTTCAGCAAAACAGGCGGCGATATTGAGAAACAGGCCGTTGCGGTTCGGCACCCAAACGGCTTTTGCGGTGACGTGCGATACATCAATGCTATCAATCGAAACTTTTCGGCCGATCGGAATATTGCGCGAGTCTTGATTTAAAGCTGAATGTCCCAGTTTTTTAAACCAGGGCAAATCGATCACCATGTGTTCTATATGCTGGCCATCACATAATGTTTTGGCGGCCTGTATTTCTTTTGCCGCGGCTTTTTGACCGTAATCAAAAGTAATGGCCAGACTAACCACAGTTTCTTGCATGGCTGCATAGAGATTTACAGCCGAATCGAGTCCACCCGACAATAAGACAACTGAGACATTCTTCATAAAGGTTTTAAATCCTTAATTAAAAGTTGAATCGTTTTACGTCCGTTAAAATAGTTCCACTGCAGTTCGCTGAGGACATCGTATTCTTTACCGACATCAAGCATATCTTTAAGCTTATCTGAGGGTGAGAACATCAATCCGTCAATACGACTTTCATGCTGCCCATCACTGAAGTTCAATTTAAAGTGACCGCCTTTAAGTTCTTTTTTAGAAACTAAAGACACTTTGTCAAATTTGATGATCGGAATATTAAATCCGACACCGAAAGGCCCGATAAAATCATACCATTTCATGACGCTCGGATTAACTTCCGACAAAGCCGCATAGGTATCGTAATCAATTTCAGCGATCAACTGACTTTGCATTTGAGTTTGAAAATGTGTGCGAAGGCTATCAACGAAGGCCTGCTGATTTTTTTCATGAAGTTCGAAACCTGCAGCGGCCGCGTGGCCACCGAAGCGGTTCAAAACAGCCTCGGCAGATTTTAAGGCTTCAACCAGACTGATTTCAGACCCCGGCGGCACACGTGAACTTCCGACAATCATACCGTCAGAATTTTCAGAGCCGACAAAGGCCGGTCGATTAAAGGTTTGAGAAAGCTTAGTTGCAATAAGCCCGATAATCCCGCGATGAAAAAACTGCGAACTGACGAAAACGAAATTAGGCTCGTCCCAGCCCTCAAGCATCTTCATGGCCTTGCCTTCGGCATCGCTCTGCAGGCTTTGGCGAGTTTCGTTATTTTCAAGAATACGGTAAACAATTTGCTGCGCTTTTTTATGATCTGTTTCGAGATAGATATGCGCCGGCAATATATCAGATTCCATGCGCGATAGCGCATTGAGTTTAGGTGCAAAGCGAATAGCCACATCTTGCGATGTGAGTTCACGCCCATCTAACCCTAAGGCTTCCAGCAAGGCTTTAAGGCCGGCTTTATCAGTATTCGCTAAAACTTTCAAACCGTGCTTTACGAGCACGCGGTTATCCTCAATTAACGGCACCATGTCCGTTAAAGTGCCGATGCAGAAAAACTCGAGCACTTCTTTAAGATCCCAGTTGTTTTTCGGTAAAGAGGGGTCGTCAAAAAAAGCGCGCTTAACTGCACGTAAAAGATAAAAGGCAACGCCGGCTCCGCACAGGTAACCCAAACCCGACGTGCAAGCTTTTTGGTTCGGGTTCACAATCGTCAGAGCATCCGGCAGTTCATCAGCCGGCAAATGGTGGTCTGTTAAAATAACATCGACACCGATTTCGCGAGCCTTTTGAAAAGCTTTAAATGATGTAATGCCCACATCGACAGTAATAATAAGGCTTACGCCTAAGTTTTTTAATTCTTCGACCGCAGCGGCGTGAAAACCGTATCCTTCGCTTAAACGTTTCGGCTGGTAGTATGCCACATTTTTAAAACCGATCTTTTCAAAACCGCATTTTAATATGGCTAGACCGCTTGTTCCGTCCAAATCGAAATCAGCATAGATGCAGATTTTCTCGTTTTCTTTATAGGCCTTCACAATACGTTCAACGGCTGTATCCATACCCAGCAAAAGTAGAGGGTCTTTCAATTCGCTGAGCTTGGGATTTAGAAGGATATCGAGGTTTTCTTGTGTCATACCCCGTGACGAAAGCACGCGGGCAATTAAATCGGGAAAAGGCCCAACGAGCTTCGGAGATTGAGATGTCCGCTCTTTCCATCTTGGCATGTTCGGGCCCTTATCAATACGGGCGGACGGCCTAAGCCGTCGCGCGCTGATTAACTTTCAGTTTTTCCATAACGAGAATCAAAGGAGCTGCAACGTAAATTGAAGAGTATGTTCCGAAGAAGATACCGATGCAGATTGCAAACGCGATATCTGAGACCACT
>JANPAD010000209.1:0-2171 GCA_031429735.1 Bdellovibrio sp.
CAGCTGCGATCGTTTGCGAACCTTCACTTACCGTCGAAACGGCCATTTCTTTTTGTGCGCAGCCCATAAGCAAAAGCGCGAGAATCATACTTCGTGTAATTAACTTGATCATCAGAACTCCTTTTAGTTTGAATCACACACAGATGAGCAAGATTGGTACCTGTTAAAAAATACTCTGCGTAGCATTACATACGATTTGAACAGCAGAGACGTTCGTTTAGAGAACGATACTAGAAAAATTTCCCCACGCGCAGCTACGAACTGACATCAGAAGCTCAATTGCGGTTTTTTGATCTTGTTTTTTAAATTAGAAAGTTTGCGTAAAACGAGTTAGCTGTCTTTTGCGGCTTTCGATATTTTATGCCACATGTAGGCATGAAAGAAAAAGGCGATGAACCATTTGACCCAAATGGCTGTTGCTCCGTGAGCGTAAGCATAAACACCGGTGGTCACAGCGGTTAAAATGCCCAACGAGTGAAGGTGAATTCTCTGCGGCGCGACGATGGAAACTAAAAATAGAACTGTGGAAACCCAACCGATCACTTCAATTATTATTTCAGTCATTCTGACCTCCGTAAATTTAACTCCGTTGAAACAGTTTGCTCGCCAACATTAACGTCCATCTGTCCTTGCTGAATAAGAACACTCCAGCGATTATTTTTTGTGAGAAGTTTTTCTAAAGCTTCCAAAAACCTTGTGCTGAAGGAGTAAATCTTGATTTCACCGGCACGATGAACATCATTATTTTTAATATCAGCAATTAAAACGTCTACACTTTTATAAGTGTAGACCAAAACTTGTTTTGCAGTTTTTGTGGCTTTATGAAGCTTGCGAGCGGAAGGATTGCCGATTTCAATCCATAAATCGATCGCGCCGTTTACGCCGGCTGATTGAATGGCTGGTGTATCCGGATCGCCGAGACCTGTGGCACTGAATTTTAAATCAGGATTGTAGGAATGCGTGTAACCCAAAACGCGCGTTAGTAAAAAGCTAAGAATCTCGGACGGATGTTGCACGACGCGAAAATCCAGCGACTCATAAAGTCCGCGATCAATATCTGACAATTCAATTTGAAAGCGGTAAAGCATCTGGGTAGGTGCTTATCGAGTACCGAATGTGAAGGCAATCGCAATCGTAATGATCAGAGGGATAATTGTGTACAAAAGGAATGGGCGCATTTCTTTTACAGCTTCATCGAGATTTTGTGCTTTTTTTTCGTGTTCCATAGGGTATCCTTTTTACCAGAATCAAATGGACACCCTTTTATGTCAACATCAAACCCTGGCCACAGTGGTCTAGTTCAGTTTAAATTCCTCGTAAAAACAGTGCGTTTTGCGAAGTCCTTTTTTTGGCGTTGCGTACTCTAATTGCACGTGCGTTTTATTGATAATCGCGCTAATAAATTAATGAGGAAATATTGACGTGTACAAACTACGGGACTATCAACAACAGGCTGTTAACAATGTGGTTCGGTTTTTTCAAAAAAAACAAGAGCCGGCTGTTGTCGTTTTACCGACCGGAGCAGGTAAAAGTCTGGTTATTGCAGAACTGGCCCGAATAGCAAAAGGCCGCGTTCTTGTTTTGGCCCACGTCAAAGAACTTGTCGAACAAAATTACGAAAAATATAAAAGCTACGGATTGTCGGCCGGAATTTTCTCGGCGAGTCTGGGCAAAAAAGACTGGGATCAGAAAGCCATCTTCGGCAGCGTGCAGTCTGTTGCACGTGCGCCGGATGAATTCTTTAATAATTTTTCTTTATTGGTCATTGACGAATGTCATCGTGTGGCTGAAGAAGGCTCAACTCAGTACCAAGAAGTCATCAAAAAACTTCTTGAGCGAAACCCGGGTCTTTTTATTTTAGGTTTGACGGCCACCCCATATCGAATGGGCTTGGGCTGGATTTACGAATACTCTCACACCGGCGAAATTAAAACCGACAAGAAAAGATTTTTTAAACAGTGCGTATATGAATTGCCGCTTTCTTACATGATTAAAAATAAATACCTAACGACGCCGGTGAAGGTCGACATACCGGTCACCAGCTACGACTTTTCAGAACTTACCGACAGCGACCGATCTTACACAGTGGCCGAAGTTGAAGAAATTTTAAAAAGTCAAAAGCGACTGACTCCGCTTATTATAAAAAATATTATCGATATCACCGAACGCTA
>JANPAD010000210.1:0-11696 GCA_031429735.1 Bdellovibrio sp.
TCGCTTTCATGTCGACGATCAGGCGAGAAGTCGCGGCTTCCCACTTGCTCCACACTTTGGCGGCGGCAATGCGGACGTCTGCATTTTCGCTCGTTAGTCTTTTGTAATAAGCTTTTACAAAATCGCCGCGCTCTTCAGCCGGAATATGATTATGATAAGCCTCCCACACATCCGGAAATATCTCGGATGCGCCGAACTGGTAAAACCATTTAATTTCGGAAGGACGACACAGAAAAATACCGCGCAAGATCAGTGCGCTCACGCGTTCAGGATGAGTTTCAGCATAAGCCAGCGCCAGCGTTGAGCCCCAACTGCCACCGAAAACAGTCCATTTATCAATGTTCAATTGGGAGCGTATTTTTTCAATGTCTTCAATCAGGTGCCAAGTCGTATTGTCGTGCAATTCAGCGGCGGGGGTTGAGCGACCCGAGCCACGCTGATCGAGCAAAATGATATGATAGTGTTTCGGGTCAAAATAACGGCGGTGATCAGGGCTTACGCCGCCGCCGGGGCCGCCATGCAAAAACACAACAGGGCGCCCTTTCGAATTTCCGCATTGTTCAACGTAAATTGTGTGCACGTCAGAAACCTTCAAAAATTCAGTTTTGAATGGTTCTATTTCAGGATAAAAATTTCTTAAATTTTCCATACACGACTCTTTTCTTCTTCAGAAATGAACGAATGTTTGTAGGCGGCGCGATTGCACGCTTCAAAGTGCTCAAGCCCGAAACCTTGGTAACGGTGGGCAATTTCGTAGTCGTCGGATAAAGTTGATGCGAACATTCCTGGGTCGTCTGAGTTAACTGAAACCGGCACGCCGGCATCAAACAGACGGCGAAGCGGATGAGCGCTGTAATTCGGAAAGGCCTGGGTCAAGTAATTACTGTGCGGGCAAACTTCCAGCAAAATGTTTTTAGTTTTCAGTTCGTTCATGAGCTCTTGGTCATGAACAGCTTGAACACCGTGACCAATACGTTCAGCTCCAAGAATGTTGATTGAATCGCGTATCCACTGCGCCGCCTGAGCGTTCGGTGCTTCGCCTGAGTGAACGGTAATGCGAAGGCCTGCGGCCTTTGCTTTCATAAAGAGCGGGGCAAATTTACGCGGCTCAAAGCCCTCTTCGTTATCGGCTAAATCGACGGCCAAAAAAGTTTTTTTATTTTCGATGGCAAAATCGATGACGCTTGCAACTTTATCAAGAGTCAAAATTCTTTGTAGAATACAAATAAGCCCCACGGCCATCGGCCATTTGGCTTGCGCCCGTGCAATTCCGCGCAAGAGGGCTTCATGTATTTTTTCAAAACTTAATGTCGCATGTCCGTCTGCAATGAAAGTAGGAGCATAACGGAGCTCAAGAATACGGATGCCATCGTTAAAGGCGTCTTCACAGGCCTCAAAGGCCAGGCGTTCTAAAATCTCGACGCTGGCCAGAACCTTTTGAGCCACCAAAAACTTTTTCAGAACCGCCTCTAAATTAACCATCGGCTCGGTGACTAAAAAATGATGCTGTTGCTCAGCCGCATTTTTTGGGTAATCCAATTTAAGAGCTGTCGCTATTTCGAGTAGGGTGCTCCAGCGCATCGAGCAATCCAGATGGCGGTGCAGATCAATTTTAGGCAAGAGGCGAATTTGTTGGAGCGAAAGATCATTTTCCATGCGTTGAACAGTTTGGCTTTACTGGCTCTCCACATCAAGTCAAATTTAGTCTGAATGCAGAGTGAGATAGCCCCGAAGTCCACATCTTTTTGTTGTCTGGTTTCGGCATCTGACATAAAACGAGTCATGACAACTATTGCCCCGCTTCAAATCAAAATTAAGTTAGCCGGCCACGAAAATAAAAAACCACAATTTGCTTCGACGATTCAGTTGGCCCAAGGTCGAAATGCTGAAGTCGTAGACCCAAACGCAACACGGGCGTTGGTGGCCTTGATGGATATGTATGCCGTCTTAGGTGGAGCCGCGTCACATTACGGCGGCCCGGCCGCTTTGGCTGAGCTGATGTCGGCCCTGCACGGAGTTGTTTTTGAAGAGGCCACTCGTCAACAAAAAAACTGGTTTGATATCGCCCACATCGTCAACGATGCCGGCCACTGTGAAAACGGACTTTATGCCTTGAAGGCCAACTACGGGATGGCAGGCTTAGCACTGAATGATCTTAAAAAATTCCGTTCGATTGAAAGCGGACTGACGGGTCACGGAGAAGTTCATCTATTTGAAAAAGGTGTTTACCTCAGCAATGGTCCTTTAGGTTCTGCGTTTCCGCAATCACAGGGTTTAGCTTTGGCTGATCGCTTGGCGGGTCATGCAAACCGCGCCACTGTTTGCGTTTTGTCCGATGGAGCTGCGATGGAAGGTGAAGCCAAAGAGGCCATGGCGGCAATTCCGGGACTTGCAAAAAGAAATCTATTAGCGCCGTATGTTCTGATTATTTCAGACAACAATACAAAACTCTCGGGACGTATTGATCAAGACGCCTTTTCGATGGCGCCTACTTTCAACTCACTTGAATCATTAGGTTGGAAATTAATTAAGCTTGAAAACGGAAACGATTTGCAAGCGTGCGCGACTGCCATTGAGTCGGCACTGCAAAGCGCTTTGCAGAACCCGGCGCAACCCGTTGCCCTTTGGGCAAAGACTGTCAAAGGGATCGGTACAAAGAAGACCGCAGACTCCGCAAGCGGCGGCCACGGCTTTCCTTGTAAGTCTCCGACGGAACTTCCTGAGTTTTTACGCGAAATTTATTCGCCCGAACCTGTGCCGACGTTATTTGGCGAATGGATCGAAGAGCTCATCGGCATTGAAAAACAAATGAAAGCCCAAGCGGTACCTGACACCGGTGAAAAAATTCAAGTTGGTATTTCGAAAGCTATGATCAATGCTTTCAAAAAATCTTTACCTGTTGTTTCAGTAACTTCGGATTTGCCGGGTTCAACGGGAGTCGCGGGTTTCCGTAAAGAATTTCCGCAGGCTTCATTTGATGTCGGTGTTGCTGAAAGCAATATGGTTTCAGTGGCTGCGGGGCTTTCGAAGCAAGGTTTTATTCCGGTAGTTGATACTTTCGCACAATTCGGGGTGACCAAAGGTGCGTTGCCCTTAACAATGGCGATGTTGTCTGAAGCGCCAATCATCGGCGTTTTTTCGCACACAGGATTTCAAGATGCGGCCGACGGGGCTTCACATCAGGCTTTAAGTTACATGGCGATGCTGGCGACTATTCCTGGCGTTGATCTATACTCCTTGAGTACGAGCGAAGAAGCTGAGCAGCTGATGACTCAGGTTATTGAAAAATTTGCGGCTGACCGTCAAGCGGGTCGCAAACCCCATAGTTCAATTTTCTTTTTAGGTCGTGAAAATTTTCCGAAAACGTTTAGAACTGAAGTGAATAAAATCAGTTACGTTTTGAATCAGCCCCAGGTTTTAGTTGATCAAGGGCTGGCAAAAGAACGCAATGTCGTCTTGTTGACGACCGGCTCACTCATTGGCGAAGCTTTGAAAGCGGCTGACAAATTAAAAAGTAAAAATATCGGTTGTTTTGTAGTTAATCAAAATTGCTTGAACCATCTTGATGTAGCCGCGCTGTCTTCTATTCTGAATCTTGCTGAAGGTCGCGTTGTTACGATTGAAGATCATCAAGTGAAGTTGGGTTTTGGTACATTTGTGGCGCATCAGCTTAGTTTAGCCGGTGTGCCATTCAAAATGAAAAGTTTAGGCGTGCATGAAAAGTTCGGACAAAGCGCTTACAACGCCATTGATTTATATCGTATGCATGGTTTCGATAGCGAAGCGATTGCGAAAGCAGCTCAGCAACTTCTCGGATAGAGATTATCCTGCTACGAGAGCTCTGCAGCTGTGAACTGTACGCGGCGCTGGGCGGACTTCCGTTCGAACAGCCGTGCCACTTTCAATTGGATTTCTGTTCCGGCGGGCTGATGTAAGCCTCTGTTGAGCTTCAACTATATCATTTTTTGTTACATTTAATAGATTGGTTCCTGGTCGAAAAAAAGTCAGACCTTTATGTATAAAGACTTCCAGTGTGAGTAATTTTCTGTAAAAAAATTTGGCAGCTTTTTTTGTCTCTAACCAGTTGATCACACGGCGTGCAAATAGAAATGTGACAAGCCCTGCAGCTCCTTGAACAACATAGGATATAACGGGAGTACTGCCGTAGATTTCGGGCTGTAAAACCATGCTTGCGGTGGCGAAGTAAAGCATAATAAAGCCGCGCGCGTCGCTCAGTCGTCGCATTAATAATTCCGCGCGAGGATTTTTTTCAGGATCTATGGATTGGTACAATTCAGACCAGCCGAACGTTGTAAGCGAGACCAGTGCGCTAATCTTAGCGGTCACAAGCCAAAAATCAGCCGTTTGAATCGCGTGACTGAAGTTTTCAAGCGAATATATTCCGACACGAGTAAATTGCATGGCCGTGCCAACGGCGAGATTTCCAAGTAAGCGGCTCGTCATGCTTTTAGCGAAACTAGCCTTTTCAGATGGTATAAATCGATCAAATGTGCGCATGAACTTTTCTTTAACCGGATCGCTCAGAGCTCCCCATAACTTGCGATTAAGTCCAAACGTTGAAGCCAAGGCTAAATTGAAAACGATCATGCTGGCTTTCTGATAAGTGTCTGCCGAGGTTGAGGTCATCCAGACGATGTAATCGTTGTGAATCGAAATCGCAAGGATTCCAAGACCGATACGGTCTCCTCTGAGAGTCGAGAGCACGTTTTGATTGTGCCATCTAAGTCCCGCGGCAAGATTTGCTTTGGCCGTCGCTAAACGGCCTATCGGCAAAATTCGAAGTTGGCGTTCTCCTCCGGACTGTTCGTTATCGAGAGCTGCTTTTTCAATTACTTTTTCTTGATCGGTTGCAAGAACGACGTCCGCATTTTTGATGCTTTCGTCTTTAAGAACAGCATCGATTGTTTCGGGTGTAGTATCTAAAAATTCGGTGTAGGTAATGGTCGCTTCGGTTCCATCTTCGAGCGGAGCTCGAATAACGAGCTGTTTTTGGTTGGCAAATAACTCAGAAGTTTCAGGTGGGTTGCTTCCTTCAATTGCGATTTTTTGAGCAAGCGCTGATGAGGCGGCACCCAATAGTATCAAAGAAATTAAAACAATTCGAAAACAACGCACGTACAGCCCCTTGTTTGTTCAAGAACAACTGCAGGATTTATTCCACTCAAATTTGGATTCAGAACAGCTATAACGCATTTGGTGAAGGCCCAAACACATCCTTAACTCAAAAAAAGTCGCTGTGTCTAAAACCTATTCGAAGTGTTATTCAGGGGTTGTTTCGCGAGCAAGGTCGGAACCAAGAAGAGTCTTGTGTTCATTCAGCCAGAAGTGAAGCTCTTGAATATCAATTTGACCGCTTAAAAAGCCAAGCTTCAGGGCTAGAAAGAAAGACATGTTCGCAACGAAAGATCGTTTGCGACGTTCGCCGCGCTTCATGTAAGCCTCGACATTTTGGATCGGGCGAATGACTTGTAAAGCCTGCACAAAAGAAGCGATCTCAGCCTTGAAAACACCGAGTTCGTCGCGACAAAAAAGAATGAAATTTTCGTTGTTGATCAAAGTTTCAAAAGTGACTTCGGGAGTTTTATGCTGCGCTAAAAACGCTATTAAAAGCGCTGAGTACAGCTCGGTCGTATCGCTTAAATCAAAACCGATGTATGAAATTTGTCTTATCGAGCACAAAAAATCTTCGCGCTGAGCGTGGTTTTCGAAAAGCATATGCAGATTAGGTAAAATCTGTTCCATGATGCCGAGGTCAAAAAGCTCCATGAGCGCCATATCAGCTTGCGGTAAGCGTAGAAATTTAATCCATTCTTCACGTCGTCGTGGCAGGGCGGTTTTTTTAAGTTCTGGAGCCAGCAAGCGAATTTGTTTGCGCAGTTCGGGCTCGATTGAAAAACCTAATTTTTGTGATAAACGAATGGCCCGCAAGATACGGATCGGATCTTCACGTAAGCGAGCTTCGGGATCACCGATCATGCGAAGCATACGGTGGTCGATATCGTACAGTCCGTTACAACGATCAACTATTTTTTTATCGATCGGGTCGTAATAAAGTGAATTGATTGTAAAATCGCGTCTGAAAGAATCTTCATCAATATTGCCGAAGAAATTTTCTTCGACGTGGCGGAGGTCATCTTCTTCGGCTGTTACAAGTTCTTCTGAAGTGGCTGCGCGCCGGTAAGTGGCAATTTCGTAAATGGCATCGCCGCGTTTGGCGTGCACCAGTTTAAAACGGCGTCCGATAATAAAACTGTTTGAAACTTTCTTTTTAACTTCCTGAGGAAGAGCGCTGGTCGCGATATCAAAATCTTTCGGTTTAATATTGACGAGCAGGTCGCGCACTCCGCCGCCGACGAGGTAGGCCTCGAAGCGCGCGTCCTTTAACCGTTTCAAAATTTGAACGGCATGGTGATCAATGGCCCATTCGTTATGGACCAAAACCTGAGTGTAATGTTGGATCAGCCGCTGGTGCTGTTCATCCTGCATTCCTATTTTTTAATTGAGCTTAACTTGCAAGTCGAGTACTTAAGTGACGTGTACCTTGATAATTTTCATTATTCGATTTTAGGCCAAAATACAGGACAAAGAATCGTCTTCGTGCATGGCCTAATGGCATTTTCGGCCAATTGGAGAAAAATAGCCAATCAGTTTGAGGCCGAATACCAATGTTTGATATACGATCAACGCGGCCACGGCCGTTCATTTAAACCCGAAACGGGTTATACGCCTCAGGATCTTGCTGAAGACTTAAACAAAATGACCGACGAGTTGGGTTGGAAAGAGTTTCATTTGGTGGGACACTCGATGGGGGGGCGTGTTTCGATGAATTTTGCCCATATGTACCCGCAAAAAGTGAAAACCCTTTGTCTCGAAGACATCGGGGCCGATGTGCAGCCCGGCAGTTATAAATATTACGAAAAAATGCTCAATATTGTACCAACACCGTTTCAAAACAAAGAGCAAATGAAGGCTTTTTTTCAAACTGAATTTTTAAAACAGTTCACACCGCATGAAGATCCGTCTGTTTTAATGACCTTTCTTCAAGCGAACATTCAAGAAACTGAGAACGGCCTCTACGATTGGAAGTTTTCTAAGCAGGGTATAGTTGAAATAGTTCGCGAGGGGCATATGCGTGACCGTTGGCTTGAGGTCAGTTCTTTTAAGATGCCGGTTTTGCTTATCAGAGGAGAAAACTCCCATATTTTGTCACATGAAGAGTATGAAAAAATGCTTCAAGTGAACCCTCATATCCAAGGGCATGTCGTTAAAGGTGCAGGTCACTGGGTTCATTACGAAAAGTTCCAGGAATTCACAGACGTTCTTCGAAAATTCCTTACTTTGCACGATGCGCAATAGGCTTCATGCGTGACTCCGATGGTCATATCTAATATCTAAAGATCACGATGAAGTACTCTGAATTAAATCTCGATCCCCGTCTATTAGCCGCAACTGAAAAACTGAACTACGTTGAGGCGACCCCAATACAAGAACAAGCTATTCCGGTTATCTTAGAAAACCGTGATGTGGCCGGTCTCGCTCAAACCGGTACAGGCAAAACCGCGGCTTTTGTTGTTCCACTCGTTGAAAGAATTTTAAAGACTCAAACTGACCCTCAACATGAGCGTGCGTTTAAAAACTGGCATGCCCGCAGTTTTATTCTGATTCTGGTTCCAACTCGCGAGCTGGCTGAACAAATCAACGAAAACGTTGTCAAAATTTGTGAAACCAGTGGTTTGAAAAGTTATCCGCTTTACGGCGGCACAGGCTACGAAAAACAAAAGGAAGCGCTGCAATCGGGCCTTCAGTTTATCGTATCAACGCCGGGCCGTCTGATTGATTTGTTTAAAGAAAATCATGTCGATCTTAAACAGGTTGCGGCTATCGTGTTTGACGAAGCTGACCGAATGTTCGACATGGGTTTCAAAGACGACATGATCTACATTTTAGGTCGCGTTCCCCGTGAACGACAGTTCTTGGTGTTTAGCGCGACATTAAATTTCGATGTTCTGAACACCGCTTACCAGTTCGGTGCAGACCCCGTTGAAATCAACATCAGCCGCGATCAAGCAAAAGCAGAACACGTCAAAGATGCCATCATTCACTTGGGCCACGAAGAAAAGCCGCAGTTCTTGCTTTCTTTGCTTAAAAAGCAAAATCCGAAGCAAACGATTGTCTTCACCAATTTTAAACATAATGTAGATCGCGTTGCGAACTTTTTAATTGATAACGGTATGCCGGCTATGGGTCTTTCAAGTCTGATGAATCAAAGTCAGCGTAATAAAGTGATTGAAAAATTTAAAGAAGTTAACGACCAGAATATTCTGGTCGCAACTGATGTGGCGGCTCGTGGTCTTGATATCACCGGCGTTGATATGGTTGTAAATTACGAAATGCCCCAAGATGCTGAATCTTATGTTCACCGTATCGGTCGTACCGGACGTGCGGGCAATGAAGGTAAAGCTTTCTCTTTAATTTGCGACCGTGATATCGACTCACTTTCTCGCGTTGAAGAGTACACCAAAAAGAAAATAGATGTGGATTTTATGGAAGATGCTGATTTGGTTAAAGAGTTTAAATCTTTGTCTCGCGACGAAGGTGGTTACAAGAAAAAATTTGATTCTCCACGCCGCGATGGCGGACAAAGCCGTTCACGCAGCGATCGTCCTGAACGGGGCGGCGACCGCGGTCGTCCACCACGTCATGACAAGCCTGAAGACAAAGGCGGTTATGTTCCAGGTGGTAAAGCGAAATTATTAAACGACGGGCTACCGGTTCAATCGAACAAACCTCAACGTCCGCCGCAAAATGCAAAAGGCCAAGGGCCTAAGCCGTCACGCGGTCCTAAGCCGAACGGGGCACAGCCCACAGCGGCTCAGCAAGCGCAGGCGCCACGAGCGAATAACAGCAATCGTCCGGCACGTAACTTCCGTAGCAATACGGGCGGTGGCGGTTATAAACCTACTCCGAAACCGGCAGCGAATGTTTCGATCGGCCAAAAAGTTAAATCATTCATTCAAAAAATATTCGGATAATGATTAAGTTTATAGAGAATAAATAACAGACGCTTATCATTTAAACGAAAGCATAGTCCATTATGTTGGGTAATGTGTACTGAGCCAATTGAGAGTTTCCTGAATGCGTGAATCGACATTTTCAGAAACGATCCATTTTTGAGCGTCCATTTGTTTAAGGATAACCTCAGGAGTCGAAATAAAGACTTTAACGAGATTAAAATTTCCAGCTGTCCAAAAGCTTCGAATCTCAATTTCAATTAAATCTTGGCCTACGCCAATCATTATCCAACTTTCTGTTTCAGATTTAGATAACCTCCACACAAAACCAGTTGATTGTTGGAGATTTTCAAGATCGACACGCGATGGAGTTATCACGGGTGTCATGATTTTTTTCTCAATGGTTGCTAACCCACGACTTAAAACTTTCTGCAGGTTTAAAATAAAATCTTTGTTAAGTTCGATTTTAAGCAATTGCATTCGACCAGTATTGTTGACTGCGGCACCGTCATAAATTCTGAATTCAGTTCCATTATAGTGGCAAAAGAGGGCTTTAACTTTGAACTCGATTTTTTCAACCGTGCCGCCATCCTCTTGGCGTAAATAGAAGCTTTCAGTGATGCTGAGGTTATGAATTCCTTTTAATTTGACCTCCGGATGGTTTGTTAAAAACCATTTTTCGAGCAACTGTGGGCTCGCCACATGAGGAATATCAAGGTATTCATAATTCATATGTTCTACTTTTAAATGGGGAAGTGAAGTTGCTGATAAAAATTACTCTTAGTGCATCTTGCGAATAATAGTAACTGGTGCAAGCACGCTGGTGCTGTCAAACGGCAGGAAAGAGCGCGGTACGTAGCTGTTCAGATCGCCTTTTTTATCAGAGCCGATCAAATCGTTCATGACCCAGTCTTTAATGCGTTTGTAGGCGGCTTCGCGGTCAGCTGCGGTACGCTCAACATCGAAACTGGTATGAAAGTAAGTCGTATGTTCATTAGTTGAAACCATGCCGGCTAACGCAATAGTATCAGCCACAGAACCGGTTTTACCCATGAGGACACCGTTGGTTTTATCGTTTCCGTAGATCTGTGTAACCGTGCTTTCGCCGTCCGAAGCATCTTTGCCGGCGACGGGCACGATGTCTTTAAATTCCAGACCGTTCGTGATCATGTGTTGGCGCAGGTTCGCCATCATCTCAACGACGGCCCGACATGAGGCCGCATTGTAGAGTTTAGCGGTATCGGTGGTTACAGGATAGCCCGAACCGTTGTAAAGAATGATTTCGCTGACCGGAACGCCCGGCAACTCTTTTTGAAGAAAGCGGTCATAATCTTCTGCCCGCGCAAGCTTTCGATAAATATTTTCAGCTGCGTAGTTGTGCGAGTTGCGGTTCATCTCTTTAAGCGTACGGAACAGCTCAGAAGATTTAAGTGTGAAACCTTTTGTTAAAGCTGTGGGAGTGAAGTCGCGCTTTGAAACAAAATGAATATCACTAATTGATAACGTCAGTGTCTTCGGTAAAACCATTTTTTCAAGAGCGAGTGCTTTCGCATTCAGCGGAGTGAGGTCTTTATTGATGGTCGTTGTATCCTGGCGCAAGTCTTTCATAGTTTCGATCGTTGTTTGTTCGTCGTTACCGTGAGCCAGTGACGGATTAATTCGCATATTCGATGAGTAAATAAAATCTTCGTCGTATGTCAGATAGTGAATTTTTTTAACATTCAGTTTGTTGAGCTCGCCGATCAAAAACTGATACATCGTGCGGTCAAAGTACGGAAACATCGAACCTTGTAAATGGACGTCATAGAGATCTTGTCCGACCGGTGTAATCAAAACAGTAGTCGTGTAACGGTAGTTGGCGCCCATTTCGGCGATACCCCAATGAGTCGTAAAAACTTTGCTGACCGATGCAATCGTGAATGGTGTCTGAACATTAACACCCTCGACAACCCCTGTGGTGGCGTCTTTGGTGCATTGGGTATTAATCTTGGCGGCGTGAACCGTCAGTGAAACCAAGACCGTAATGAAAAAACTTGTCATGCCCCTCATGAACCCCTCGTCCCATCAAAACGGCAGTAAATCAGCCTTTAAGGTCGGATTCAAGCGCAAACCTTGTTTTTGAGTTGACGTTTTTCGCCATAAAAAAAGCCCGTGGGTTTGAAACCTACGGGCTTTAAGTTGTCGAGAAATTAAGCAGGGCGAGCTTAGTTGCCCGCGCTGTCTTGGTTCGATTCAATTTTGAACGAACCGCCGAAGCTTTGTAATGATGTTGAGTAAGCTGATTTATACGGATCGTTCGGGCGGTTGGCTAAACTTTGAACGCTAGCCGGGTAGTTTTTAGTGCTGACCCAGTTTGGTGCGTTGAATTGGTAGTAGTCGCCCGAATAAATGCCGCCGCCGATTGTTGCGCGTGCTGAGCGTGTACCGCTTGAGCCCATCCACCAGCGCGTGTGAACCGGTAAGTCAGAGCGTGGGATAACGCTTAATGAACCGTCATAAGCTTTTTGTAAACTGATGCCCGGAACTGATAATTGTGAAATAGCCGACTGCCATTGAGCCACATGAGAGTTTTGCGCCGGAGAATCGAGGTTAACAAGAGGCACGCCGGCCGGATTGTAAGTTGTCGGCACTAATGAAGCCGCCACAGGTCCGACTGTGATGAAC
>JANPAD010000211.1:0-4082 GCA_031429735.1 Bdellovibrio sp.
TCTTATCGGACTTAGACCGCTATACAACGACCTATTATAGCCTTAGAAAAGAATTGCTACTGGCCCAAATTTATCTCTCTTTTCAACTCAATGATATCGAAAACTATAAGTACTCATTAGAAAAATTTTTTAACACACCGGCGCAGTTGTCACAGCATTTTTTAAAGCCATCTTTACTGATGTCGAACACTTACGGCTGGGAAGATTTCAAAGTTTTAAGAACAAGTATCAGTTCGCACTTAACGGGTGATGAGCAAATTTTGTTCGACTTCCATGATCATCTCGAACTCGGTAATTTGGCAGATGCGACACGCTTTCTATCGGTCAATGAAGCGAAAATTTCAAATCCGCAAGTTAAAGAGCAAATGCGACTTATGTTGTTGAATGCTCAGGGTAATGCGCGTGAGGCCGTGGCACTCGTTAAAGCCAAGGGCCTTAATCTATCTTTAGTGCTCAATAATTTTTTGGCCGGCATGAACCTGGTCAAAAACGATCCGAATTCAAACCCGAGTTCTTTTTTACAGACACTTGGCAGTCAGAAAGCGGACTTCTATCGCGACTGGATTATACTTGAACAGCTTAAAGGTAAAAAAGCGCCAGAAAACGAAATTCAAAATCTGATTAAAAATCGCTTTTACACCATTGAAAACTTTATTCCGGTCATTGAGACAAAAATGAACAGTCTATGAAGATTGAATTGTTGCTGCCGTTTCTATTTCTATTAAGTTGTACACGGCATCAAGAGACCGAAGCACCGAAGCGTATCGAAATTGATCAGGTTGCAGCCGAACAGCAGATTCCCAAAAGCGTCATGGCGAAGCTTGATGAAGACTTTAAAGAAGAGTTTAAAATGACTCCTCCACTCTATTCATTCATGCCCTTGACCGTAGCCTTTAAAGAAGATCAACCTGAAGTTTTAGTTAACTCATCAATTGAATACATCTTTCCAAAGGGCGGCGGCCAGCTTGATCTGAAGGATGTCATTAAAGGCGAAGGAAGCTTTTACATGTTTTTTCCGACCGAGCAATTTGATCAAGATAACGATCTCCTGCATTTATTTTTTATCAGCAACAGTCCGCGCGTGATGATAGATGGAGAAGCCTTCGGTCTTGGGTGCGGCAAGTGGAACGATTTAAAAGGAAGCTTTAAAAAATTACAAAGCGATGACAACCTCAAGTTGAATACAACCGAACTTCGTTATCTGCGTGTTGTCGCCGGCACATATGTTTTTGTTTTTAGAAAGCTTAAGAATGTTTTTTTAACTCAGCTCACGGTTACGGATTCGCGTTATTCGAATCAACTGTGTTTAGGAGGGGCGAACTAATGTCCACCGTCTCAGAGCACGTATCAATCCGAATCTTAGCTGATAAAGACCCCATTACAGACCGCCCGTTGCTGGTTAAAGATAAAGTTCTCGGTATGGGGAAGAACGGTAAACCGTTCTTAAGCCTGTTGCTTGGCGATAAAACCGGACATATCGACGGTCGCATCTGGGACCGTGTCGAAGACGTGTCTGATCAGTTCGCGATCGGTGATATTATTAAAGTTAAAGGACAAGTTCAGGTTTACAACGGTCGTAAGCAGATTATCGTTCATAAAATCCAAAAAGCTGACGAGGGCGAGTTTAATCCCAGTGACTTTATGCTGGACGAAGTGGTTGTTGATGCCCACGCTCTTTATTCGGAATTGATCAGTATCGTCAACGGACTTCAAACTCCTCCCATCAAACAAATTTTGCTGGAAAGTCTTCAAGATGATGAAATTAAAAAACTTTTTCTAAAAGCGCCTGCCGCCAAAACAATTCATCATGCTAAAAAGAGCGGGCTCATCGAGCACATCGTGTCGATTTGTAAGCTGATGAAGATGATTGCATCACATTACACCGAACTCAATTACGACCTATTGGTTTTCGGCGCTATATTTCACGATATAGGAAAGGTGTGGGAACTATCAATTGAACGCGACCAGATTCAGTACACGCATAAAGGCCGCTTGCTCGGGCACATGCAACTCGCATGTGAATTGATCGACCGTAAATCACAACGTATTTTGGGTTTTCCGGAAGATTTGCGCGAAATATTAAAACATATTGTCTTGTCACATCACGGACGTCTCGAGTATGGTTCACCGGTTCGTCCTTACTTCCCGGAAGCCTATATTGTGGCTTCGATCGATGAACTCGATTCAAAAATGGATACGATGTTCAGCTTCATTAAAATGGAGCGTGAAACCGGAGAACCTTGGTCACGGTACAACGAACATTTTGACCGATATTTTTTACTTGAGAATCTAAAGGAACGCTGGCGCTGATGTTTGAGTTTTTACGGGCCTACAAAAATTATGATCCTGCCGCTAAATCGTATGCCGAAATTTTTTTTCTGTATCCGGGGCCGCGGGCTATTTTTTTTCACCGTATCGCTCATGCGCTCTATAAAATTCAATTATTTTTTCTAGCTCGACTTGTTGCGGATATTTCACGAACGATAACGGGAATCGAAATACATCCCGGTGCTTTTATCGGCAAACGCCTTGTCATTGATCACGGTGTCGGCTGTGTTATCGGTGAAACGGCTGAAGTCGGCGACGATTGTATTATTTTTCATGGCGTCACATTAGGCGGACTGAAGTTCGACCCGATCAAGCGCCATCCTACCGTCGGCAATCGTGTGCTTATCGGCACAGGTGCAAAAATTCTGGGCCCACTCACCATCGGTGACGGTGCAAAGATCGGTGCAAATGCTGTTGTGGTTAAGAACGTTCCTCCGGGAGCGGTTATCGTCGCCCCTCAAAGCATCGAACTTCCATCTAAATAATTAAAATTTTCGTGGTGGCTTAGGTGGCAACGGCACCGTGTTCGCCGGATCGTCCGGCCACGGATGTTTCGGGTAGCGAGCCTTCAACTCTTTTCTGATTTCAAAATAACTCGTCGTCCAGAAATTTTCGAGCTGACTCGTAATTTGCGTTGGCCGATAATTGGGCGCCAACAGTTCGAGTGTCATTCGAATTTTTCCATCCAGCACAGTCGGGTTGTTTTTCAAGCTGAAGAGCTCTTGAATGCGAGCCGAAATTTTCGGTGCCTGCTCGGACTCGTAATCGACCCGAACGGCTTTACCGTTCGGGAGCTGATAGTTGTAAGGCATTTGGCGCATCAGCGGCTGTAAGCGTTCAGGTGTGTGAAAAATCAGAATATCAGCGAGATTCATGTTAAAGAACTCTTCAAGGCTTCCGACCACATCCAATACTGATTCTAAAACGGTAGACTGTAAATCGGTCACCGAAATGAAATCGGTTTCAGTAAGGTCGATCAGAGAGGCTTTGCGCTTTAAGAAATTATATTTTTTATCGTAAAAGGCATAGCTATCGTGCATTTCGAGAATCGTTTTCCAGTTTTCTTTAAAAAGTTTTTTAAACAGTTCGGGGTGGTGGTTTTCGTTCAGATACGAGCGGGGAGACTCTGATATAACAAAATAGCCCACAGCCTTTTTTTCAGTGCGGTACAGGCGGCGCTTCTCAAGGTCGAATCCTTCATCTGCAATAACCTGCACCTGACCTTTACTGAGACGGTCAAAGTCGGATTGACTGAAGCCAACCGCCAAATCGCAAAAAGTCGTCGAGCTGCTCAGCTCGCGTCCATTCAGCAGCAGGTAAAAATCGCTGCCCTTTTGCGCCAGCGCAGGGCTCATTTCAAGCCCCCGGCCCAAGCTCGAAATAGCGGATGTGCCGTCTTTCTTCTTGGCGACCTTGTGGGGCATGCGGTTAAAGAATACGCGAACCAGTTCATCTTTAAAATCAGTCGCAGCATGAGGCGTATTTTTGAAATGCATCTGACTCAACTGCTGCTCAATCCGTTTTCCAAGATCATTCAAACGCAAATCATCGAGATCAATCGGCGACTGCACGTGATCTGTATTGTAAGTTTCTATAAAGGCCAAAAGCCGTGAAGCCTGCCTCTGATGGCCTGCAAGCGCTAAAGCCACAAACATCACCGCGCGCTCCAAATCAAGCGGGCAGGCACGTACCAAGGCGCCGAAGTCGGTGAGTTGAAGTTTGTCATCAATCAGATTTAAAACTTTAAGTTTTTT
>JANPAD010000212.1:0-1607 GCA_031429735.1 Bdellovibrio sp.
GTCGGTTTCCTCCCCCATCCCCCCGCCTTGTAATACGGGGGGTAAAGTCCCCCGTACAAACCCTAAGAGGGGTAAGGCGTGAGTCCCCAAAAGACCACCATTGACTGGCTCAGGTTCAGGGTCAAGGCGGGTCAATATGACGTGCTGGAAGCGCTTCGGCCCATGTTCGGCACCATGGGCGCACAGGTGGCTTTAAAACAGCTTGAGCGTGGCGTCATGGGCTTCGAACATGCATCAACGGTCACTATCGGGGATATGGTCATCGGGCGCGTGGACTATGGCGGGGCATCACAACGGGGTTGGGCGCGGGTTGACATATCCGGCAAGGGTTGCGAGTTCGTCCAAGATTGGCCAGCGGTCGAGGTCGTCGAAGCACTTCCAGCGGCAGAGATACGGCGGCTTGATGTGGCGCTCACAACGTGGAAAGGCGAGGTCGGGCATGACAGGGTGGTCCGGGCGCATCAGGCGGGCAGATTCATCACGCGAGGGCGTCCGCCAGCACTCCAGCAGATCACCAGCAGTGACCCGCGAGCCGGGCGCACTTGCTACGTGGGCAAGCGTGAACAGTCGGACAAGTTCGTCAGGTGCTACGAGAAGGGGTTCGAGCTGGCCGCAAAGATGCAAGCGCGCGGCCTGCCGGGGTACTTGACAGAGATTGACGGATGCAGGGTTGAGGACATTTACAGGTGTGAGGTCGAGTTCAAGGCTTCCAGCACCGATATTCCATGGGACGTTATTGGGCGGCGTGATCAGTATTTCGCAGGGTCGTATCCGTTCTGCGCGGACGTTCTTCCGGGGGTCGAAGCGGACATTCTCCAGCGTCGGCCAGAGAGGGAAGTTAGGGCTGACCTGGCGGCTGCTCTGGAGAACTGCCGGGTGCAGTTCGGGCCAACCATCTTCACGGCGCTGATGGCGTACCACGGCGACATGACAACCGTTTGGGAAAAGATCATCGGCGCGAACCACTGCCAGCGGCTCATAGAGGCGGGCGTGCTCCTGGTCGATCATGACTAACCTTGTTCAACCCTGCGTATGGTTCGCTCTGAACGGGCCGGCACAGATTCCGCGGCCGTGGCGCAAGCTGCCTCTACGGGCGGTGGTCGCCGTCATGACCTTGCAATCGCGCCTCCGGGCTTGGATGTCGGGGTATGGGGTGTAACCCCATGGGAGCGAAGCGAAACGAGCTGAGGGGTACCCGAATGCTCCAGCGGCGTACTGCGAAGCCCTAGGGCCTTCGATCAAGACTGGGGCGCGGATCAGGAGCCGGGTAGCGTCGCGGGGGATAACCTCGGAGGGTCGCCGCACCTTGATTCGCGCCCATGAAAAACAGGATGTTGGTATTCTGGAGCAAAGTGGTGCACAATGGTCGCATGAGCACCAACCTTTCCCCCCCCTCCCCCCCAAACATCCGTCTGACTATCCCAGTGTCGCCCGACGTGCACGCCACCTTCCAGCGGCTTTCGAAGGCGCGCAGCATTTCCATCGGTCGCGCCATGGGCGACTGGCTCGGCGACACCATCGAGGGCGCGCAGCACGTCGCGGGCCTCATGGAGCGAGCGCGGCAGGCGCCCAAGCTGGTGGTGCAGGAGATGCACGCCTATGCCCTT